>CANHMN010000120.1 GCA_947461645.1 Chitinophagaceae bacterium
ATACCATCAACTAAAAGCACCTCACTTTTTACGAAAAAATCCTTAGCTACTCCGGCGTTATGTATAGGTTATGGTACTGCTTCGCTTTACAGCAAGAAATTAAAGGAATGGAATATTCAATCGAACAATCGAATAGCCGTAAAAAACCCTAACAATAAAGTAAAAATAGATGATTATTTGGTTTATTCACCTGGAGTTTTAACCATAGGTCTTGAACTTGCAGGTGTAAAATCCATGCATGATTGGAAAGAAAGCATGCTGCTTTACGCTATTACCAACGCAGTTGTCTCATCTGTAGTGTTCCCCATAAAATACATTACTAAAGAAAACCGACCTGATCAAACCTCGTTACACTCTTTTCCTTCGGGACACACTTCAATGGCATTTGCCTCTGCTGAATTTGCAAGAATGGAATATAGAAATCATCCATGGGTAGGTATTTTAGGATATAGTATGGCAGCTACAACCGGATATCTCAGAATGTACAACAACAGGCACTGGCTAGGTGATGTTGTTGCCGGTGCAGGTGTTGGTATATTAAGTGCTAAATTTTCTTACTGGTTGATGGAAAAAGGCAAAAAAATGATTGCTTCAAAAAAGGTAAAGCATTTTAAAATATAGTTTGCAAAAACAATAGTCTGTACTAAAAACAAGATTAATCAGTTTTGGCTTATTTGCTTAAATTTGATGTTCTCAATAAGCTAAATTATGAACGAAGAAAAGAGTCTGAATTTTATTGAAGAAATAGTTGAAAACGACCTAAAATCTGGTAAATACTCCTCCATCATCAACCGTTTCCCACCCGAGCCCAATGGGTATTTGCACATCGGTCATTCTAAGGCCATCTGCCTAAATTTTGGTTTAGCTCAAAAATATGGCGGCTCCACCAATCTTCGTTTCGATGATACCAATCCCGTTACCGAGGACACGGAATATGTGGAGAGCATAAAAGAAGATATTCGCTGGCTGGGCTTTCAATGGTCAAACGAATTTTACGCTTCCGATTATTTTGATCAATTGTTTGAGTACGCCGTTGTTTTAATCAAAAAAGGATTGGCTTATGTGGATGACTTAAGCTCAGAAGAAATTGCTACACTTAAAGGCACACCTACAGAGCCTGGCAAGGATAGTCCTTACAGAAACCGTTCAATCGATGAAAATCTTGCCCTTTTTAACGATATGAAATTGGGGAAATATAAAGATGGTGAAAAGGTTTTACGCGCGCGCATCGACATGACTCACACCAATATGCTCATGCGTGACCCCATCATCTATCGCATCAAACATGCCCATCATCACCGCACAGGCGACAAATGGTGCATCTACCCGATGTACGATTTTGCGCATGGACAAAGCGACAGCATCGAAAAAATAACCCACTCCATTTGTACATTGGAATTTATCCCTCATAGAGAACTGTACGATTGGCTGATTGAAAAACTGGAAATATTTCCTTCTCATCAATATGAATTTGCCCGTTTGAACATGACTCATACGGTTATGAGTAAACGCAAATTACTACAGCTTGTGAATGAAGGTCACGTAAGCGGATGGGACGATCCCAGAATGCCTACCATCAGCGGATTCAGAAGAAAAGGTTTTACACCATTGAGCATTCGTAATTTCTGTGAGCGTATCGGTGTTGCCAAGAGAGAAAACCTCATTGATTTAAGCCTGCTAGAATTTTGTCTTCGCGAAGACCTCAACAACAGCGCCAAAAGAGCTATGGCGGTTTTAGATCCGGTGAAGCTCATCATCACCAACTACGAAGATGGTAAAGTGGAGGAATTGAAAAGCGAAAACGGACCTGATGAAACCCTTGGACACAGAAATATACCATTCTGCAAAGAACTATGGATTGAAAAAGAAGATTTCATGGAAGAGCCTGCCAAAAAGTGGTTTAGGTTGGCACCGGGAGCAATGGTTCGTCTTAAAAGCGCCTACATCGTAAAATGCGATTCCTTCATCAAAAATGAAAATGGAGACATCAAGGAAATTCACTGCACTTATTTCCCTGAAAGCAAAAGCGGGCAGGATACCAGTGGCATTCAGGTAAAGGGTACCATTCATTGGGTAAGTGCAAAACATGCTGCAAGCGCAGAAATAAGACTTTATGATCGCCTCTTTCTTTCAGAAAATCCTGCAGCAGAAGAAGGTGATTTCAAAGACCACATCAATCCTCATTCTTTAGCCATAATTGAGAAGGCATACATTGAACCTTCTTTGTTAAAAGCTACTATAGATGACCGTTACCAATTTTTGAGAAAAGGATATTTCTGCTTAGATAAAGATTCGTCTATGGATAAGCTCATATTCAACAGAACGGTAACACTGAAGGATACCTGGAGCAAAGAAGCATCAAAATAATATTGATTGAACGTAAGAAAGTTATTTCTTTCCCATAATACTCATTCTGGGAAACATTGCTACTATGAAGCTGAGAACAGAAAAAACCAGCAAAAGGTAAATGCCTGGCAATTTCACAGGAGTAGTAGCATAATAGGTTGATGTATACAATTGAAAGGTTCTAATGACATAAGCCAATAAAACTCCTCCCAAAAAAAGATGAGTGAACTTTATCCAAACCTTATCAATAAGCAATAAAACAATACAAATAAGGGATAGCACAGCAATATACTTTCCTGGAGTACCATAAACTTTGCCTTCAGAAAAAAATCCGGTAAAATTCTTTTGAATATCAGGATGATAGGTCCAGGGCATGAAGCAAATAGCTATTAGTCCAAGATAAATAATTACACCAACCCATTTAGGAATACTCATTAAAAACGTTTGTCGGTAAAAAAAATGCCTGATGAAATATTCAACAGGCAGGTTTCGAGTGAGGTCCCTAGCGGATTCGAACCGCTGTAGAAGCTTTTGCAGAGCTTTGCCTGAGCCACTCGGCCAAAGGACCAAAAACAATTAAAAATCGTGTCACAAAATAAGGTAATTTTATTCATAAAATAAAATTGATTTTTGGCTAACTTTTGCCCACCAACAACCCATTCAAAAACATGAAAGCCATAGAAGCATCAGAATTGATCATAAACAACCGAGGCGCAGTCTATCACCTCAACTGCCGCCCAGAGGAAATTGCAGATACTATTATAACTGTTGGCGACCCAGACAGGGTTAAGGAAGTAAGCAAGCACTTTGATAAAATAGATTATAAAAACCAACACCGCGAGTTTATCACACATACCGGTTTCGTAGGCAAAAAAAGAATTTCGGTTACCAGTACAGGAATTGGTCCCGACAATATAGACATTGTACTAAACGAGCTCGATGCATTGGTAAATATTGATCTGGAAAGCCGAACCCTAAAACCGAATCTTACCTCCTTGCAAATTGTAAGAGTGGGAACAAGTGGATCGCTACAGAGAGAAATACCTGTTGACAGTTTCGTTGCCAGCACACATGGCTTAGGTCTGGATAACCTCATGCATTTTTACAAATTTGAAAACAACTCAGAAGACAAGCAATTGCTTCAGGCATTTCAAACACATGTACAAATGAATAACGGTGGAATTCTTCCCTACATCAATGGCGCAAGCAGTAAATTGCTCAAACACTTCACGCATAATATTCACCATGGCATAACGGTAACTTGTCCGGGCTTTTATGGCCCACAAGGAAGGGTTTTAAGAATGGGACTATCTCATCCCAACTTGATTGACCTCCTCACCTCTTTTCATTTCGGCAATCACCGCATTTCCAACTTTGAAATGGAAACATCTGCTTTGTATGGTATGAGCAAAGTACTGGGACACCATTGTCTTTCATTGAGTGCCATTGTAGCCAACCGCATTAGCAAGGAATTCAGTAAGGATGGAAATGCAGCTGTAGAAAACTTAATTAAACTCACACTCGAAAAACTTTCAGCTGAATAGAACAATTGACAACAAGCATTAGTGTTTTTTTACTCAAACAAATATGAACATCAGTTTCTACAAATACGAGGGTACCGGTAATGACTTTATCATTCTTGACAACAGAAGCGGACTCTACAGCAATTTAACAACACATCAAATTGCATGGCTTTGCCACAGAAAATTTGGCATAGGTGCAGATGGTTTGATGTTGATGAGCCAAAAAGAAAATTATGATTTTGAAATGATTTATTACAATGCCGATGGTAATACAAGCACTATGTGTGGCAATGGAGGCAGATGTATGGTGAAATTCGCATTCGACCTAGGCATTCATCAATACACGTACAAGTTTTTGGCAGTTGATGGTCCGCACGAAGCTGAAATCGACAATGATAATGCCATCAGGCTTAAAATGACAGACGTAAAAGAAGTTGACCAGCAAAACGGATATACGCTGCTTGATACAGGCTCTCCACATTTTGTAAAATTTGTAAATAAGATTGAGGAAGTTGATGTAGTGGAATCGGGAAGAATCATCAGGGAAAGCAAACCATTTGCAGAAAATGGAATCAATGTAAACTTTGTGGAAACATTCAATGAAGACAGCATTTATGTAAGAACCTATGAAAGAGGCGTTGAAGATGAAACCATGAGTTGTGGCACAGGCGTAACTGCAAGTGCTTTGGTTTCTGCTCACAATGAACGTGGTTTCAACCGAGTGGAAGTTAAAACAAACGGTGGAAAACTAAGTGTAGAATTCAATAAAACAGGAGATGGCCAATTTGACAACATTTGGCTTTGTGGTCCAGCTAACTTTGTGTTTAAAGGTGAGGTAATTATTAAGGATAATTGAATTTCGTTTCGTAACTCTTAAAAAATCAATTCATTAAAGGTGATACAATATTTCAAAATCGAAGACCAAAAAACAGTAGCCATAGACAAACCCGTTTCAGGCTCGTGGGTAAACATTCTTCCTCCATTAAAGCATGAGGAATTTTCTGAATTGAGCCAGTCGCTTGATATTCCACTTGATTTTTTGAAAGACTCCCTTGATATAGATGAAAGAAGCCGTTATGAGGCTGACAGAGACGTAAAATTGATTGTAATAAAAACACCTACCGAAAACAACTCTTTTAATGAAAGCGATGCTTTCTATATCACTATACCTATTTGTATCATTCTCACGAACGGACAAATTGTAACCGTAAATTCTTTTGAAAACGAGGCTATCAAAAAGTTTCTGAACAGTTTTCAAAATAGACATCCGGACAAAAAAAACATGATGGTACTTAAGGTATTTGAAAAAATTACCATGAACTTTCAAGAATACCTAAAAGAAATTAACCAGCGCAGAAATGCATTGGAACAAAAACTATACGATGCCAACAGAAACGAAGAATTGCTTCAACTCATGCGTATTCAAAAGAGTCTCGTATATTTTGTAACCGCATTAAGAAGCAATGAATTGCTGATGATGAAGTTGGCGCGAACCGATTTCTTAAAACTCAATGAAGAAGAAAAAGATTTCCTCGATGATTTGATTATTGAAACTTCTCAGGCTCTTGAAACTGCGCAGACGTACACCAACATTCTGAGCAGTACTTTGGATGCCTTTGCAAGCATCATCAGCAATAATCAAAACGAAGTGTTGAAAAGACTTACTACATTAACTATTTTCCTCAGCATACCTGTATTGATTGCAAGCATATATGGCATGAACGTACCACTACCCTTTCAGCATTCCCCATATGCATTTTGGATACCGGTAAGTGTTTGTTTTTTCATACTCGGTTTTGCTATGTACAACTATATCAGAAGGATTAAAAAATAAACATGATTAACGTTAGGGTTTACGGTGTTTTGATTAATGAAAAAAAGCAAGTGCTTGTATCCGATGAACTTATCAGAGGAATGAAAATAACCAAATTCTGCGGTGGCGGACTAGAGTTTGGCGAGGGAACCATTGATTGTGTGATAAGAGAATTCAGAGAAGAGATGAATGTATCTGTCAAGGTTAAACAACACTTATACACCACTGATTTTTTTCAG
>CANHMN010000121.1 GCA_947461645.1 Chitinophagaceae bacterium
CTGTTAATAGTAGCGATGACGATGATGACGATGATGACGATGATGACGATGATGACGATGATGACGATGATGACGATGATGACGATGATGACGATGATGACGATGATGACGATGATGACGATGATGATGATGATGATGACGATGATGGCGATGATGACGATGATGACGATGATGACGATGATGATGATGATCAATCAACTTCAACATATGTCGCCAGAATTTCAAATGCTAATCCTATTGAAGTAGCTGCAGCATTATACCCTAATCCTGCTACAGAAACTGTTAATGTTGTAATTGATGGAAAAATTGGCCAAAAGGCTGTAATCAGCATTTACGATATGAACGGAAAAGTTGTTTACTCAAATGTGGTTACTTTGAATAAGTCTAAATCGACGTACAATGTTCAAGTAAAAACCCTAACCAATGCAACCTATATTGTGAAGGTTGCTACTGCAAGCTCAACAACTACATCTAAACTGGTTGTTCAGCACTAATCAAAATAAATACTAACTTTTATTTTAAAGACCGACTCCCTGTGGAGTCGGTCTTTTTTTATGATAAAGTATCCCGTCCAAAAATGTCGATAACCTATGTGAACAAATATTCAATTTAAATACAAATGCAACAAATGTTACCAATAACAGGTATTTAATGACTCATTTTTGTGTTGTGACTGAGCGGTTAGTTATATTTTGAAAACCTCCATTTTATCGTCAAATAAACACAACATGAAAATCGAACAAATTTATACTGGTTGTTTAGCACAAGGTGCCTACTACATCACATCTAATGGCGAAGCAGCTATCATAGACCCATTAAGAGAAACTCAGCCCTACATTGACAGACTAAAAAAAGATGGCGTAGAATTGAAATACATATTCGAAACCCATTTTCATGCTGATTTTGTAAGTGGTCATCTCGATCTAAGCCAAAAAACCGGCGCTCAAATTGTTTATGGCCCAACAGCACAAACCGCTTTCTCCTGCATAACTGCAACAGACGGCCAGGAATTTAGTGTTGGAAACATCAAAATAAAAGTACTACACACGCCAGGCCATACGATGGAAAGCAGTACCTTTTTGCTTTTTGATGAAACAGGAAAAGAATACTGCATCTTTAGCGGAGATACTTTGTTTCTCGGTGACGTAGGAAGGCCAGACCTTGCCCAAAAGGCCGCAAGTTTGACCCAGGAAGAATTGGCGGGAATGTTGTATGATAGTCTGATGAATAAAATAATTCCTTTGCCAGATAATGTGATTGTTTATCCAGCTCATGGTGCAGGAAGCGCCTGCGGCAAAAAGATGATAAAGGAGACTGTTGACACACTTGGCAATCAAAAAAGAACCAATTATGCGCTCAATCAGCCCTCAAAAGAAGCATTTATTAAAGCCGTTACAGATGGCCTGCTTCCACCACCTGCTTATTTTGGCTTCAATGTTGCAATGAACAAGAGCGGAATAGACAGCTTTGAAAAAATAATGAATAAAGGAATGCAACCCTTATCACCCAATGAATTTGAAACAATCGCAGAAGAGACAGGTGCTTTGATTTTAGATACAAGAACCAACAAAGATTTTTACAGAGGATTTATTCCTCAATCCATCAATATTGGCTTGGATGGCGACTTTGCTCCTTGGGTAGGTGCAATGATAATAGATGTTTCTCAGCCCATTTTAATTGTTTCTGATTTGGGAAAAGAAGAAGAATGCATCACCCGTTTAAGCAGGGTTGGATTTGATAACATAAAAGGATATATAAGTGGTGGTTTTGATGCTTGGCTAACTTCCGGAAAAACCGCCGATGTTGCAGACAGAATATCACCTGCTGAATTCGTTGGATTATTCAACAAAGAAACAGACCTATTAATTGACATTAGAAATGAATCAGAATTTTCCGCCAAACATGTTGAAGGTGCAGTTAACAAACCTTTGTCCAATATTAATAACTGGATAAAGGACGTCAACCCCGATCAGCATTACTATATCTATTGCGCCGGAGGCTACAGAAGCATGATTGCTTCAAGTATTCTTCAAGCAAGAGGATACAGAAATTTTACAGATATTTCGGGTGGATTTAATGAAATCGCCAAAACAGAAGTTACGCTTTCAGCTTTTTCGTGCAAATCCAACACTATTTCAAATTGTCTCTAAACAATAACATCAAATTACAATGAAGTACCTCACAAGTATATTTTCAAACAAGTGCCCCAGATGTCGTAAGGGCAACATTTTTTTTCATAAATCCTCCTATAAGAAAGGTTTTATGAAAATGAATGAAAGGTGTCCCGAGTGCAATCAACGTACCGAAATAGAAGTAGGCTTTTATTATGGTTCGGCCTATGTAAGTTATGCGCTGACTGTTGCCCTTTCTGTTGCCTCCTTTATAGCTTGGTGGGTTTTTGTTGGTATTTCTATAGATGACAATAGAGTATTTGGCTGGCTTGTTTTCAACGGCCTATTTTTAATTGCTTTACAACCATGGCTAATGCGACTAGCAAGAACAATTTGGCTCTCCTTTTTTGTAAAATACAATCCCAACTGGAAAACAGAACCGCCTATTGAAACAGACAGGGTTATTGAAGAGCAGATGGAGATTATACATTAAATCATAAAACTTAAGTATCAAATGACAAATAGTTTTTTAAATAATTGGAATTTTTTTAGAGTATTACGTTTACTAATGGGTTTATTAATTCTTGCTCAGGCTTTTGTTAGTAAAGATATTTTGTTTGGTCTTGCAGGTCTACTATTTACCTTGATGCCATTGTTGAATCAAGGCTGCTGCAGCATACAAAGTCAATGTCACGTTGATACAAATACCAAATCATCAAGAAAAGAAATAAAGTATGAAGAAGTGGATTAAAGAAAACATCTTGCTATTGTCAGGAATAAGCATTGGATCTATTGCAGGATTTATTTATTGGTATAATGTAGGCTGCTCAAATGGGAGATGTTTGATCAAATCAAATCCTTACTATATGACAGTTTATGGCGGTTTACTTGGCGGATTATTTATTTCATTGTTTAAAAAACAAACAAAATGACCTTTCAACAAATGATACAGTCGGAAAAACCAGTTTTAGTAGATTTTTTTGCTGAATGGTGCGGTCCATGCAAAATGATGGCTCCTGTTTTGAAAGAAGTAAAAAATGCTGTTGGTGATACAGGAACCATAATAAAGGTTGATGTGGACAAGTACCCTCAAGTTGCGGGCGAATACCAGATACAAGGTGTTCCTACACTGATACTTTTCAAGAAAGGAAAAGTTCTTTGGAGGCAAAGTGGTGTAATACCCAAAAACAAACTTATTGAATTAATAACTAATCATTCTTAACCTAAAACAATTTTACTATGGGATTATTTTCAAGTTTATTCGGAGGCGGCAACAAACCGAACCTGAAGGAAATTATAAATCAAGGAGCTTTTCTTGTAGACGTTCGGGAAAAAACGGAATTTGCAGAAGGCTCTGTAAAAGGAGCTGTAAACATTCCTTTAGGTACTATTCCAGGACAATTGGAAAAATTTAAAAACAAAAACAACATCATTGTTTTCTGCAGAAGTGGCATGAGAAGCGGACAAGCCAAGTCGATACTTGAAGCAAATGGAATAACCAATGTGTTTAATGGGGGTTCTTATCTTGCTGTTACCGACTTGGTTAAATAGCCATTTTCTTCAGCTCTGCTTACTGTTTATAAAGCTACTAAACACTGAAGCAATTTGGGTGAAATTCAATTATTTTTACTGCATGAACAAAATAGAGCTAAACGAGTTGTTTGAGCCTGAATTGATCAGAGAAATAAACCAATTTGGAACGCTTCAAGTTTTCAAAGAAGGCGACTTGATCATGGATTATGGAAAGTACATCAGAATGATGCCTATTGTACTTAAAGGCACTGTCAAAGTATTGAAGATGGACGACGACAACAACGAAATTCTGTTGTATTATCTATCCAACAATGAAAGTTGCTCTATGGCCTATAGCTGCTGTCTGGAAGCCAAAAAAAGTGAGGTTAAAGCTATAGCTGAAGAGGACGTGGAAATTATAGCAATTCCACACATCAAATTGGATGAATGGCTTTGCAGATTTCCTTCATGGAAAAATTACATCATGCGAAGCTTCAACGATCGGTTTGCCGAGTTGCTGAAATCTATTGAAAGCATTGCATTTCACAAACTTGACGAAAGGCTTGTCTCCTATCTTAAAGAGAAAAAACGCTTGGGCGGATCTTCTGTAATAAAAGCATCTCATCACCTTATTGCAGACGAGCTTGCCACTTCAAGAGTTGTGGTATCAAGATTGCTAAAGCAGCTGGAAAACGACAAAAAAATCATTCTGTATAGGAACGAAATTAAATTGCTTCCTGACTTATAAGTGATGTTGTAAATAAGACCATATCACCCAAGAGCATCAGTATTTAATAAGTCTGATGCTTTTTGATTTTTTGCCGTCAGCAATTTCCAGCAAATAAACTCCTGATGGCAAACCGTTGCCGAAACTGATGGTGCTGTTCGAATTCACATCCATTTGTTGAATACATTTCCCCTGAACATTAATCAATCGACAACGAATTTTTCTCGTAGCATTTATACTGTGTGCATTTAAATAAAACGAAGATGATGTAGGATTGGGGAACACATTAATATCGAACTCATCGTCTATTACAGTAGTTTTACCTGAACCTACAATGGCTTTCATGAATACACATCCTGCTGTCTGCAAATAAAGTACCTTCTTGGCACCTGCGCATCCGTTTGAAGCCATTGCCTGAACAGCAATACTATCATTAGATCCAGGCGAAATGAAACGAACCCTTATTTTCAAACCATTGCTACCGCTGTCTATAACAGCTCCTTGAGGTATAATCCATTGGTAACTTACAGCGCCTGAAACTGCGGAAGTAACATATCTGGTACTGTTTGCCGTTCCTGCAATAGAACAAATATTGACAAGCCCTGTTAAAGAAGTTGGTGCAGGTAAAGTAGCAATAGCCTGATTGCTTAACTTCACAGCTCTTATAAGACCATCACCACATGATGACAAATAATTAGCCTTAACACTGTCACCAATTTGTGCAGGATTGTTGTTTACAAATTTCATTCTGATGATTCTGCTGTTCAAAGTTCCTGAATCTATTACAGCTGTTGATGCCAATATGCCTGTGAAATTCCATTGGTAGCCTGTTGCAGCAGCTCTCGATGTTGATCCCGCAGTAAGTAACGGCATAGTGTACCTGTAAATCCTGCTTCCGCATATTGAAGCTGTAATAGGTGTAATGGTTATAGATGCAGGTGCCAATGGTACGTCCAACTTTGGAACGGAAAACTTTACTGCCCTGAAATTACTTAATCCACAATTGCTGTTGTATTGAGCTTTAATGCTATCCCCAACAAAAGTAGCTTCATCATTGGTGTATTTCAACACAATAATTCTGGAAGTCAATGACCCTGAATCTATAACACCATAAGCAGCAATATTGCCTGTAAAGGTCCATAAATAACCTGTAGCGGCGCCGCTTACCGAAGTTGCATTCGGCGCTAACGGCATTGTACATCTGAATGTTCTTTGTCCGCACACATTAGTTACCAAACGAGTAATTGTAATCGAAGCTGGAGCAGTAGGAGGATTCAATGCTGCTAAATTTATTTTTAATGCTCTTTTGGGTCCATAACCACATGCGGAATTGTACTTCACATAAATACTATCTCCAGGCAAAGCAGCACTGTTTGATGCATATTTAACTACAATAGTCTGAGAAGTTAATGTACCTGAATCCAATTGAGCCATTAACGGTAGCGGTGAAGAAAAAGACCACAAATAACCAGTTGC
>CANHMN010000122.1 GCA_947461645.1 Chitinophagaceae bacterium
CTATGCAAGGTTTTATGATTAGGTTTGGTATACAATGGTGGTTTGTTAATTGATGTATGCTTTTGCTGTAATCTGTTTGAACTGATTTTTTTCTTCCTTACATTTACGTAGTGAAAAAATGTATTCTCTCTCTGGTTACGGTCTTATACCTAATGTTGTCCATCGGCTTTTCCATGGATGTACATTATTGTATGGGTAGCAGGGTAGGGGTTGATTTTTTTTCGGATAAGGATGGGAAATGTGGTAAATGTGGGATGCCTGAAGATGAGGACGGGAGTGGTTGTTGCAGCAATCAACATGCTTTTTATAAAATAGTTGAAAGTCACAAGCATATCAACTCTTATTGTTTTTCGGCACCTTCTTTCGTAGCGCTTTTGCCTAAGGCATACCAGTTATTCACTTGGCATAACTTTCAACGTCAACCTGATTTAACTGCTTTAGAAGTAGTTGTTTTTGGCTCTCCGCCATTGTACCTCAAGAACAGGGTTTTCCGCATTTAGATTTTTCTGTTATTTAATTGATGAACTGCTCACTACCGCGTATGTTCATTTATGTCATTCGTCAAATTAGCCGATATTCCATTTGCATGAAGTATCCTTAAGAATTAGCTCCATTACAAGTGCGAGATTGTTTTTTAGGATATGGCATGTCACAATAAATCAAAATAAAAAAAAGCACATGAAACATTTCATCATTGCCATACTATGCTGTTCAGCATTGTTTTATTCTTCGAATACATTTGCTCAAAAAATGAGTTCCGATACCCTTAAAGTTTGGGGCAACTGTGGTATGTGTAAAAAGACCATAGAAAAAGCGGCAAAATCAGCAGGAGCAAAAATGGCCAATTGGGACGCGGATCTTCATCAATTGATTGTCAGTTATAAGTCCGACAAAACATCCAACTTGAAAATACAACAAGCTATAGCAGAATCAGGATATGATACGCAGGATGTAACAGCTTCCAATGAAGCGTACAACCAATTGCATGGTTGTTGTAAGTATGAAAGAAAATCAATTATAAAAGAAAATTAAAACCGATGAAAAACTTATTTTTTCTTCCGATTTGTTTTATGGTTTTTTGGGCAAACGCACAGGTTAGTAAGGTCAGTATTCAGGCTAGCGGCCTTACCTGCAGCATGTGCAGTAATTCCATCAACAAAGCATTACAGTCACTCGATTACGTAAAAGAGGTGGAAGCCGATATCAAGAATTCTTCTTTTGAGGTTAGTTTCAAAGACCCAACCAAAGTGAATTTTGATCAACTCAAAAAAAAGGTTGAAGACGCCGGTTTTTTTGTTGCACGCTTTGAAGCTTCAATGGTTTTCAATCATGAAGATATTTTCAATGATGCACACGTAAAATCAAATGGCTACTTGTTGCATTTCCTAAAAGTGCCTGAGAAAAATCTCACCGGTGAAGTGAAAGTCAAGTTCTTAGACAAAGGATTTGTTTCAGCCAAGGAATACAAAAAAAATGGTAGCCTCACCAAAATGGAATGCTATAAAACCGGTTTAACTGCAGCTTGTTGCAAGCTTCAAAATCAAGCCGAGGGTTCCAGGATTTATCATGTAACACTTCCTTAAATCACAAAGGATATGGTTGGCAAAGCCATATCCTTTTTTAATTTCAAAAGATGTTTAAGCATATATTATTTAGTTTGTTTTTTTTGCTTTTAGGGTTTTATGGCAATGCACAGGAGCTGTTTACATTTACAGAGCCGGCAAGCAATATGGCGGCCAGAAGCATTGGGTTGAGAATAAGCAATACCTTGATGTATGACAATTATGAAAAGTCAAATTCGTTTCACACCATGCCCGAATTTATGGTTGGATTGTCAAGAAAATTTATGATTCATGGCCTAGGTTTTTTTTCCAACAGAAACCAGTCTTTTATTGCTGAAGGAGGTTCTTTTTATTTGAAATACCGCTTCTTTTCGGTGGATGAAGTTCACAGCCATTTCAGAATGGCTTTGTATGGACGAACATCTTTCAATAATAGCGACATACACCAACAGGCAATTGATTTAAACGGACACAATTCAGGCTACGAAATGGGTTTTATTGCCACAAAGCTTGTTCATAAAACTGCACTATCAGCTTCAACGTCATTTGTACATGCTGATGACAATGGCAAGAACAATGTATTCCCTTTTGCGTCCAACCAACGCGATGCATTAGCTTTTTCTTTTTCAATGGGCAAATTGATGTTGCCCAAAACATACACGAGCTACAAACAAATCAATGTTAATGCTATGGTGGAATTTTTAGGTCAAACTAATATGGGAACGGGAAGAACTTTTGTAGATGTTGCCCCGGTGGTGCAGTTTATAGTTTTAAGTAAAATGAGGCTTGATGTGGGCTATAGGTTTTGCTTAGACAACACGCTATATCGTACTTCTCCACAAGGCGGTTTATTGAGATTGGAATACAACCTGTTCAATGTCTTTTGATGATGAATACACCTTGTATTCAATCCTTTTCAAAATAGGCAATTGTACCGCCCACCCAATTTTGTTCCTTGTTGTATCTGGTTCCTATCATATCTCCTTTGCTCAGCCTGGCGAGATTGTGAACGGCAAGCGGCCTTTTCCATTCTTTCTTCCAAAAATAGAAAAGCCTTACTTCCGCTTTAACTGAACCTTCAGGCGTAGCTATGCAAGGTTCGTAGTGAACTTTTTCCTGTAATATCCAGTTTTCCGGATCAGTTATATTATCAATAGCTTCAGCCGTAACATCTATCAGTACGCCCGATCCTGCATAAGAAAACAGCGGTTTAAGTACATAGTTTTCAAGCGCAAGTGGTTGCTTCACTTCGTTTAAAAAATAACTTTCTGGAATACATTCGCCTTTCAAAAAAGGCAGAGTGTATTTGCTTATTCTGTAAAACCAGTTGGGATGTGGAATCCATTGTACATCATAATTTCCGTTGATGTTGATTTGGATGCTAGAGAGATTGTTTTTGATGTCTTCAAAAATCACTCTGTTGAAAATGATTTCAATTTTAATTGTTTTGTCTTGATTGCAGTAGTAAAGATTTTTGCCATCAGTGGTTAGTGTGGTCACACAAACCGTTTTTATGCCAAATAGTTTTTCCGTGCAGATAAAGTCTATCGCTGTTTTTTGTTTTTCGGGTTGAAATTCCAAAAGAACAACATTTTCTTTAGCATGCCCCTGAAGTAAAATGTCATTCAGCAATTCAAGGTAGGACTTGCTGTTGAATCCATTCAAATAACTGTCATAGTTATCGGGTATTGTTGTGTAATTCCTTGTAAAAAAATCGCTGTAATATTGAAAAGCAAACAAAGATGGAAATCCCTGCAACTCAATAAGCTTCGGCACAATATTGCCTCTTTCATCTTTGCAAATTCCAAAATCAATTACCATCATTTGCGGGTAGTCGTCTTCGTTAGCGAACTTCAATGATTCGGGTATCGACTTTTCTGTAAGGGCTTTAAAATCTGGCGAACAAATGAAGTCTATGATTTCTTCTCCTGCTTGAAGCATTAGCTTTTTAAAGCTTTTGTCAATGAAAACGGGTGTCTCCGCTATTCTGAATCCGGGTTTGATTGCCGCAATGGATTCAAATTGGTTAAGGTAGTTTTCGTAATGCTCTTTTGAGAAGGTTTGATTAAAAGCTTCTCTCAGTTGCTTGTTCATTTTATTGTGCTGATTTGGCCTCTAGGCATGACTGTAAAAATTGCGAAAGGATAGTAGCATTTGTTTTTTCAATTTTATCTGGATCATTGAGTTGGTCAATCATCGACTTCCATTTTTCTTCACCATAATTTTGAATAACCATATTCTTTTTTTCAGCTCCGTGTAAGTAAGTCAACATGCCTTCTTTGTCTGCTTCCGGATGAAATTGCGTACCGATCATTTCTGTGTTGAATCTAATGGCCATGATTGCTCTTTCAAGCGGAACATGCAGTCTTTCTTTCTCAATGGCCAATACTTTAGCCCCGAGTACGTTCAGCTTTTCTGTGTCGGGTTGAACTGCCTGGTATTCGCGATTGTCTACTGCATAAAAGGGATTGCTCAAGCCCATAAAAACGGTTTCTTTTTCACCATCATCATTCAAATGAACAGGGAATACGCCGAAGGATGTGCTTTTTCTTTTATTTACGGTTGCAACATCAAAATACCTGCAAGCCAATTGAAAGGAATGGCAAATAAAAAAAACATGTTTTCTTTCTTTGCTCGGTTTGTACCGATTGAATTCAATAACGGAATCTAACCATTGGAAATAGTCTTTTTCCCAGTTGTTGGTATCATCTCCCAATGGACTTCCGGGCCCACCTGTAGAAAGATAAACGTCATAATCCTTTGCGGGAAAAGATTTTGAAAGCCGACATTCATATACGTCAACGGCAGCAACATGAACCTTGGCGGAAAAGTTTTCAATAATTTCTCTGATGCAGCGCATTCCTTGGTTATCCGTTCCTGCATAGAGGTCTAAGACTGCTATTTTTAAAGGCGATTTCATCAATTTGTGGTGCTAAAGTACCAATTTTATATTGAAGCTGTTCTTGAAGTCGTTGGCTATTTATTTCTATCTTTACAAATAGTTATGAAGACAAAATCCATCAAAAAAGACAAGGTCAATATCATCACGTTAGGTTGCAGCAAAAACATGGTAGACAGTGAGGTGTTGAGTGGTCAACTAATTGCCAATGAAATTGAAGCGGTTCATGAAAATGCAAAGCTTGACCACAATATTGTCATCATTAACACATGCGGTTTTATAGAGAAGGCCAAAGAAGAAAGCATAAACACTATTTTAGATAACGTTGAACTCAAAAAGAAGGGCAAGCTAGATAAGGTTTTTGTTACAGGTTGTTTGAGTGAAAGATACAAAGCAAATTTGGAGCAGGAAATTCCAGAGGTGGATGCTTTTTTTGGAACAATGGAGTTGCCGCTCATTCTTAAAAAATTTGAAGCAGATTACAAAGGGGAGCTTATTGGTGAGCGCTTGTTAAGTACGCCTCAGCATTATGCATACATGAAAATCAGTGAAGGGTGTAACCGCACTTGTACTTTTTGCGCAATCCCATTGATGAGAGGTCAGCATGTAAGCCGAACTATTGAATCATTGGTAGAAGAAGCCAAGGCACTTGTTAAAAGAGGCGTAAAGGAAGTGATGCTAATCGCGCAGGAACTTACTTACTATGGTTTGGATATTTATAAGAAAAGAGAATTGCCAAAGCTTCTTCATGCCCTAGCAGATGTTGAAGGTTTGGAATGGATCAGATTGCATTATGCCTATCCTTCAAAATTCCCTCTTGAAATTATTGACGTAATGAAAGAGCGTAGTAATATTTGCAATTACCTTGACATGCCGCTGCAACATGCATCAGACAATATGCTCAAAGCCATGAAAAGGCAAATTACAAGAGCTGAAATGGAAGATTTAATCACAGAAATTAGAAACAAGATACCCGATATTTGTCTGCGTACAACGCTCATTACCGGATTTCCCGGTGAAACAGATGATGATGTGGAAGAGCTAAAAGCATTTCTGCAAAAAATGAGGTTTGATCGTGTAGGGATTTTTACCTACAGTCATGAAGAGCAAACTGGAGCCTTTGAGTTGGAAGATGATGTGCCCGCAGAAGTAAAAGAACGTAGAGCGCAAGAAATCATGGAGGTTCAGCAAGACATCAGCCTGGAAAAAAACAGAGCCAAAATAGGAAAGGTCATGAGAGTGATTGTAGATAAGAAAGAGGCCGGGAGATA
>CANHMN010000123.1 GCA_947461645.1 Chitinophagaceae bacterium
ATACTTCTTCTTCAGTTGGAATTTTATTTTCTTGCAAGGAACGAATGTAGGTCTGGTTGTTTGAAACATTCCAACTTCTTTTTCGTACACCATCGAAAGAGTGTGCAGATGGACCGAATCCGTAGTAAGGTAATCCCATCCAATAACTAGTGTTGTGTCTGCTTCTTTTACCTGGCAAGGCATAATTGCTTATTTCGTATTGTTCGTATCCGGCAGCTTCTAATACATCCATAGTCAACAAGAATTGACTGGCCTGTTTTTCAGGATCTGCAGGTGCCGACTTTTGTTGCTTTATGGCGTGATGTAATGCTGTGCCTTGTTCTACGGTTAGCGCATAACAGGATAAATGCGGAATTTTTTTGGAGGACAACCAATTCAATGCATCAGTCAATTCCCGATCCGACATCAGCGGACTACCGAAAATCAGATCAGCAGAAAAGTTATCAATATCAGATGCTAAAATAAGATCTATGCTTTCTTGAGACTGCCTGGCATCATGAGCTCTGTTCATCCATTTCAATTCCTCGTTAGAAAAGGATTGTACGCCCAAGCTGAGCCTGTTTATTCCAAGGCTGTGCCATTGCTTCAACTTTTCTTTGGAAATATCGTCAGGGTTGGCTTCCAGCGTTATTTCAACATCAGCTTCCAGCCTGCATTTTTTGCTGATGCTGTTTAAAATTTCACCAAGCTGACTTTCGCTCAGTAAGCTCGGCGTGCCACCACCAAAATAAAGGGTAGAAATAGATTCCCTCGAATTTTCATTTGAAAAAGTAAGGTCGATTTCCTTTTGCAAAGCTTGAACAAAGGGTTCGATGCCAACTACCTGCGTAGAAAAATGAAAATTGCAATAATGACAAGCCCTTTTGCAAAATGGAATATGTAGGTAAATACCCGCCAAACTGATGTAGTTTTACAAAATCAACAATTAAACATGATGCCCGGAATCAGTCACAAAGTTCCTCTTTTTTTTGTAAACTGCTTCGTGTCTTTATTGTTACTCTCTTTTTCGACTTCGGCGCAAGATGCTATCTCAAATAAGCCTATTAAAGTAGTTTTGCTTTGTATAGATAACAACACCTTTAATGAAATGCCACCAGATACTTCATTAAAGGTATTTGCAAACAATGTAAGAGCACTTGATTATGCAAATGAAAAGCTGCAGCTGCTAAAAGACAGTGGATATGTTACCGCCTCTATTGATGAGTATGAAGTGAAAGATTCTTTCCTTATCGTTAAATACTTTCGCGGAGTTAAGTACGGCAATATTGAGGTCAAGATTTCGCCCGAATGGGCTGGGCGGATAAAGGAAATTGCACCTTCTGCCCATAACAAAAATCATCTGCAGCTGAACATCAGCTTAATTAGTAGCTTCAAAGACAAAATCCTGAATCATTTTGAAAACTGTGGTTACCCATTTGCGAAAGTTGCTTTGGATTCCATCAATGTAAAGAATGGAATAGTTGCTTCATTGCTGAAAATTGATAAAGGTCCTTTGTATCAAATCGACAGTATACGTTTGTTGGGTAAAGCGAAGTTAAGCAGTTCTTTTCTTCAACATTATCTTTTTATACCTAACGGCACTGTATACAAGAAGGAAAAATTGGAGAGGGTAGACAAGCTCATGAATGACCTTAGCTATATAAAGATATTGCAGCCTTCAGATCTGACGCTGTTGGGTAGCGGAGCAGTATTGAACGTATATGCAGATCCTCAAAAAAGCAGCCAGGCCAATGTGCTCTTCGGATTTCAGCCCAATCCCCAAGATGCCCAAAAAGTTCAGCTCACAGGTGATGTAAATCTTCAGTTTAAAAATCTTTTGGGAAATGGAGAAGATCTTGTTTTTAAATGGCAGCAGCTGCAATACAAATCTCCGAGACTAAACATTGGATTTTCTCAAACTGCTATTTTTCGGTCCTATTACGGATTTGATTTCTTGTTTGATTTTTTTAAAAAGGACAGCAGCTTTATACAACTCAACGTAAAGACAGGCGTACGTTTGTCTTCTTCGCCCTATCAACAGCTTAAACTGATGTTGCAATTGCAGCAAAATACACTGCTTCCCGGCTCAATTGATACAGCTTATATCAGACAATACAAAAAACTACCCAACAACATCGATGCGGGCTCAACCGGTATGGGTTTTGGATATGAATGGAACAAGACTGATTACAACAACAATCCCCGAAAAGGAAATATAATTGCAGTATCGCTTATTGGCGGTTTGAAAAAAATCAAACGCAACAGCGATATTGAATCAATCAAAGACACTGCTTTTCGTTACACCAAACTATACGATAGTATAAATTTAAAGCCCTATCAGTTTAGGAATAACTTTTCAGTTACCCGATATATTCCTTTGTTCAAAGCATCTACACTAAAATTGTCTCTCACTGGTGGCTGGTATTGGAGTCCGGAGATTTTTCGAAACGATTTGTTTCAGATTGGCGGATTTAAAACCATCAGAGGTTTTGATGAAGAAAGCATTTTTGCGTCTTCCTATGCCATTTTCAATATGGAATACAGGAGAATCATTTCCCGCAACAGCTATTTGTGTCTATTCAGCGACTTGGCCAAGAGCAAACTCAAGTACCAAGATGTAGATACAGAAAACAACTTGATTAGTGTAGGAGCCGGTATTCAATATGAAACCAATGCAGGTATCTTTAATCTTTTGTTGGCGGCAGGAAGGCGTGATGGCATTAATGCTAATCTACGGCAAGCGGTAAAAATTCACTTGGGTTACGTCAATTACTTTTAAAACAAACCAAAAAATATATTTTTGTCCTATCAATTCAAGTCAGTGAGCAAAAGCTTTCCCCTTTTTTTTCTTTTAACGTTTCTACTTTGTAATCCCTGTTTTGCGCAGACAAATGACAGCGCTGTAATTCCTGTTAAACTATTAATTAAAGATACTGTTATCGAAAAGAATGTGTATGCTGAGGTATTGGCAAAACATACTTTCTTGAATAGCTCTTCAAAGCCGGTTTCTTTTTCTCAACCCAAAAGAGTAGTTCAAAACACAGATTACCTTTTTTACGTTATTAGTTTTTTGGTGCTGACCATAGCCCTTTTTCGTTTGTTTAACGATAAGTATTACCTCAACATGACAAGGGTGTTTTTTAATTCCTCTCTACGGCAAAGCCAGCTTGTAGAGCAGTTGTTGCTTGATAAACAAGGTTCATTGGTTTGGAATCTTTTTTTTGTTGTGGTTATGGGTCTCTACCTTTTTCAATTGTTGGTTTTCCATCAGGAAACAGCCATAATCAACTACAAAGTTTTGGGACTATCCATGTTCGCTGTGTTGGCTGTTTATTCCATCAAATATTTTATCACCCTATTCTTTGGCTGGCTTACAGGCTTTATGGAGGAGGCGGAGAATTACCTTTTCATTGTTTTTTTGCTCAACAAAATGCTCGCTTTGTTTCTGTTGCCAGTGATTCTAATCATGACTTACGTTGATAGAAGTTTGGTCTACCCAACCATTCAATTTTCTTTCTTGTTGATTGGTATGATATTCTTTATCCGTTATTTCAGGGCTTTCGGAATGTTGCAATACAAATTGAAAGTAAGCCGACTTCACTTTTTGTTGTATGTTGCTGGAGCAGAGTTGCTGCCCATTTTAATACTTTACAAATCTTCGATGATAATTGTGGCTAAAAATTTATAGTTTTGCACTTTCATTTATTTCTCAGGTATGCCAAACAAAACTGTAAAGAGCAATACTACCAAGGTTAAACCGGCGACACCCCGAATTCTGATTTCACAGCCAAAGCCGGAGGGGACCAAATCTCCTTACTATGATCTCGCGCTTAAACTCGGTTTGGTGTTGGATTTTTTTCCATTCATCAAAGTAGAAGGTGTACCCGCAAAAGATTTTCGCAAACAGAAAATTGAAATACCTGCTTACACTGCCGTTATTTTTACCAGCCGCAATGCAATCGATCATTTTTTCAGAATCTGCGATGAAATGAAAATCAGCATTTCGCAGGACACCAAATATTTTTGTATAACTGAAGCTGTTGCCCTTTACCTGCAGAAGTTTATACTCTACAGAAAAAGAAAAGTTTTTTATGGTGCCGACGGTTTGAACAAGAGCCTTTTTGATGTAATAAACAAACACAAGGGAAACGAGAAGTTCCTTTATCCTTGCTCTGAATCCTTCGACAGCGAAATAACCAACTGGCTTAAAACCAATAAATGCGAGTTTGCTACGCCGGTTATGTACAATATCATCAGTAATGACATCAAGCCGGTCATTGCCAAAAATTACGATGTGATTTGCCTTTTCACTCCCGGAGGTGTAAAAAGCTTACTTGAGAACTTCCCTGGTTTCAAACAAAAGGAAACAAAGATTGCTGCTTTTGGTGCCAATACTTTTAAAGCTGCCGAAGAAGCGGGTCTTACACTCGATATCAAAGCACCCGTTCCTCAGTCACCTAGCATGGTGAGCGCACTGGAAAAATATTTTACAGCATCTACAACCAAAAAGAAAAAGTAGTTCTCTTTTTTACACTTTTTTATTACGAAGTGTTAAAATCTTATTCACTTCCTGCTCCAATCCTAAAGCAATTCTCATGAAAATGGATTTAATCAACGAGCTCAAAAAGGAGAGCAGTCCTTATTTGTTACAACACGCCCATAATCCTGTTCACTGGCAAGTTTGGAGCACCGATTTGCTTGAGCTGGCGCAGAAATTGAACAAGCCGCTGCTCATAAGCATAGGTTATTCTTCTTGTCATTGGTGTCATGTAATGGAAAGGGAAAGTTTCGAAAACAAAGACATTGCTGAGGTTATGAACAGTCATTTTATCAATGTCAAAATTGACAGAGAAGAACGACCCGATCTGGATCATTTTTTTATGGATGCGCTGCAAGCATTGACAGGCAAAGGAGGTTGGCCTCTGCATATTTTTGCAACGCCGGAAGGGTTGCCTTTTTTTGGCGGCACTTATTTTCCCCCTAAGCGCATGGGACAGCACCTTTCCTGGTTAGAAATACTTGAATTTGTAAGCGGACTTTGGTTAAATAAACAGCCCGAGGTTTTGTCGCAAGCCAATAATCTTATGGCTTATCTCCATAAAAAAGAACGTTTGTTCAGCGGACAAATTAATCTGCCTCAAACAGATGATACAGACGATGCCTCTCTATTGCCATTGAACATTGCAGAAAAAATAATTTTGCAAGCCGACAAAGAAAATGGTGGCTTTGGATCTGCGCCTAAATTCCCGCAATTCTCCTCCCTACAATTTCTATTTGCAGTTAGTTTTAATACCGGTAACGATACCTACAAAAAACATGCTGTATTTACGCTGAAGAAAATGCTGTCTGGCGGTATATTCGATCACCTAGGTGGGGGTATATCAAGATACAGTACAGATGAGGAATGGTTGGTTCCTCACTTTGAAAAAATGCTCTATGACAATTCTATGTTGATGACATTGCTTTGTGAAGCGCATCAAATAACCGGCGATTCTTTTTTTGCAGAGGTCCTTGAAAAAACAATCGCATTTTGTGAAAGAGATTTGAAATGCAACAGCGGGGGCTACTACACAGCCTTAGATGCGGACAGTGAGGGTGTTGAGGGGAAGTATTATTTATGGAGTAAGCAGGAGATTGAGGAG
>CANHMN010000124.1 GCA_947461645.1 Chitinophagaceae bacterium
TAGGGTATTATCGAGCCAGGCCAAATAGCCATCAGAGCCATTACAACGAAATTGGGAATTTAATTCCAGTTCATTAATACTTGCATTGGATAAATGTGCCCATTTGATAATTTCTTCTTTTTGTCCGATATCTTTTAAGGTTACGCGCTGGTCTTCATCCAAAAAGAAAACTGAAAATTTGGAGGCGTTGATAATTTCTTTGATTTGGTTTTCTCCAAGGTTTCCAAAGAGTCCGCTGAATTTATTCAACCGATGTGCTTCATCAACGATCAACGCATCGTATTCATTGGCAGGCGAATCAATAAAAGCTCCCGAACCTCTGAACATGTTTCTTATTTCAGTTGCTTTTACACTTCCTGTAAGTCTTGCTTCATACACCGCACGAGGCGCGGCATTTTTAGAAACATATTGTGTAAGCGAACCCAGCTTGGTTAATTGCACCAGTAAATTAATTGCCACCACAGATTTTCCTGTTCCGGGACCTCCTTTTACAATCAAAACTTGTTTGTTTTTTTCGCTGGCATGTTTGGCAAGGGCTATTGCATTTTCATAAACCACTTTCTGATCGTCAATCATCACAAATTCCTGATTGCCTTTTATCATTTTGGTGATGCTGTCGGCAAGCATTTTGGATGGTTTGATTTTTCCATTTTCAATACGATATAGAATATTGCTTCTGTCACCATACCTAACATGCTTCTTAATAAACTCTCTAAGCTTAACGGCATCGCTTTTTAAAAATACCGGAGCTTTATTGATATAGTCAGCATAAAACTCATTTCTTATTACACCATCTTCTGCATAGTTGTGTAAATAAGCACAGGGATGCAATTGAATGTTTTCTTTATACACCACTTCATTAAACCCTTGCAATAATGTTGCGTATGACCATGCCTGATAGGATGGATGCGTATGCTCCCCCATTCTGCCTCCTACAAAGGTTTCAACAATAGAATCTTTGCTCGTTAATTTTGCCTCAGACCATTGTTTTAATTCTATCAGTATTACAGCGTCTTTGCTGTCTTCGTTTTGTCCGGAAATGATAAAATCTATTCTTTTTCCCGTTTGTGGAATCTGGTATTCTATTGCAATACCACAATCATTAGGAATCATTGCATCCTGCATGATTCTGTCCATGTAACTCAAAGAAGATGCCCAGGATCTGATTTCAGCGATACCAACGCCTCTGTTCAGCTTCAGCTTTACATTTTTCAAAACGATGTTCTCTATCTCATTGGTTAGCACATCATTTAAAAAGTCAGACTTAGTAGCGTTATATACAATCATAGCTCATTGTATTTTTTTGCCGTGCCTTTTGCTTTCTCAACAGGATATTTTGATGCGTTCTTCTGAATTTTTTCGAGGATGATTTCTTTTACATCAAACTGGTATTTATCGGCCAGTAAAAATGCATAGGCAAATACATCAGCAAGCTCTTCTTTTATCTTTTCTTTGTTAGCCTCCTCCGCATCTTTCCATAGAAACAATTCAAGTAACTCACCAGCTTCGACATTAATGGCAAGCGCCAAATCTTTAGGGTTATGAAATTGCTCCCAGTCGCGTTCGTTGCGAAATTGGATAAGTGCTTCGGTTATTGTTTTTATGTCGGACATATAAGTTGATGGATAATAATTAATGGATTCACAATCTACAAAAACTATTTACTGTATAATCTTATAAATCCATATAATTTAATATTCGTGAAGTTATAGGAAAAGACCGCAATCTTTTGGAGGTTTGTGTGAAATGATAGAAACCATCGATTAAAGTATTTTAGGATTAATTGACCTTTTACTACTGCCTTAAGACAAAATGCATCCGAGTCTTAATTAACAGCGAAGGAAATAATTCATTTAAGCTGATATCCCTTAGCTAATTTTTTATACAATTAACCTATTTATTTTATCAATAATAATTATATTTAATTCTAGAATTGTTTAGAATATCATTTAACAAAATTCAAAAATCATGAAGTCACATCTCAATACCATTATTGTAGCAGTAGCTATTATCATTGCCATAAGCATTTTGGGTAATGCCTACAAATACAAATTCACTTCAGCGGAAACCATTTCGGTAACGGGTTTGTCTGAAAAAGATTTCACCAGTGATTTGATTGTTTGGGGAGGTTCCTTTAGCAGAAATGCCATGGAGTTGAAACAAGCCTATGCGGCCTTAAAGGAAGATGAAACTGCCATCAAAGCTTATCTCAACTCAAAAGGTATTGCAGACAGCTGCATTGTTTTTTCATCTGTAAGCATGATGAAAAATTTTCAACAGCAATATGATGAAAGAGGAAATGTTACCCGTTCAGATTTTTCGGGCTATACCCTAACCGGAAATGTAAGAGTAGAATCTCATGAAATCGAGAAAGTAGAAAAGCTTTCAAGAGAAATCACCGAACTTTTGGAAAATGGCATTGAACTTAATTCGAACACACCTGAGTACTACTATACCAAGTTAAATGAACTTAAAATAGACCTTCTAGCTAAAGCCAGTGAAGATGCTAAAACCAGAGCGGAAACCATTGCCAAAAACAGCGGCGCATCTTTAGGTACCATCAAAAAAGCCAATATGGGTGTATTTCAAATTACAGGTAAGAATGTCAATGAAATCTATAGTTATGGCGGTTCCTTTAATACCAGCAGCAAGTTAAAAACAGCTTCTATTACCTTGAAGGTGGATTATCAGGTGAAGTAAATGTCAACCAAATCTAATAATCAATCTTTTTTAAGTTCCAGAAAGACATGATTATCCCAGAATTCTTTACAGCTATTAAACATAACTATATCCATTTTTACAGAGGGGATTGGCAAGGCTGCCTGACCGGGGAATGCTGAAATAAATAAATATCCTGATTTCAAAGGTTTTAATATCAAAGTACAAAATTGGGTTGAAGGCAGAACATCTACTTTTAAATGCAACATTTCCCAATCTCTGTTTTTCTTCAAATAAAGGCTACTACGATTTTCTTCCGAAATCTCCTCAATTGGAATTACAGCTTTTGTTCCGATTCCATCGGGAAAATCTGATTCAGATACCTGACATTCGACAACAAAATTGCCATTACTGCCGATAGTTTCCTTTGTTGGATTCTGAATAAATCTTTTAAGCAAAGAAGATATATCTGTCGCAAATGTTGAGTTGAATTTAGATCCTACCATTAAAAGCTCCTCATCTATCTCTTTTTGAGTGTAGCCTTCTCTTATTAAATTCTCATAGATTAAGGTATTTACTTTTTCAAAATGCCTTAGCATATGAAATTCGGATTGAAGATTGAATTTGATAAAACTTATGTCAATCATGAGATTATAGTACAACTGCTAATTTAAAAAATTGAAATGTTAACTATTTACATTGATTTATTAGAATGCAATATTTTTTTATTCTCTTCAATAGTCCTGAAAATAAAAATGCAATAATTCCAGTACCTATCCCCAATAAAATAATTACAAGTAAGGTGAAAAAACACTGTTACTTCAACCGAGATATTTATGGAGAAAATCTTCAAATTGATTCCTGATTTTTACGGTATTCTCAAGTGTTTCTGAATTATAAATCAATTACCTGAAAAGAAATTGCCACAGGCATATAACGGCAAATTAACCAGCCATTCCTCTTTCCTATAATCTGACAAGGAAATTCGTATGCTTGTTTCTGGATTATATTTTTGATGATAGGTTTTCAAACTTTTGGCTTTTAAATTTTCAGCAGCCTTAACTTCAATTGGAATAATTTTGTTTTGATATTGAACCACAAAATCAATTTCGGCAGTTGCTTTTTCTGCCGACCAATAATAAACCGGAAGTTGGTCTATTGATTTTAATTGCTGTAAAACATATTGCTCAGTGATGGCTCCTTTAAATTCCTCAAATAATGATTGATCCGCAATCAGGGTTTGAATATCAATATTTCCCATTGCCGCCAACAAACCTACATCCAACAAAAACAATTTGAAATCGGAAAGCACCTCATAAGCAATCAAAGGCAATCCGGGTTTGCTGCACCTGCTTACTTTATGAACAATTCCGGCATCTGTGAGCCATTCAATCGCCAGTTCAAATTCACGAGCCCTCGCTCCTTTTTTTAAATTCCCGTAAATAAATTTTCTATTTTCTTTAGCCAGTTGTGATGGCAGCGATTGCCAAACGAGCCGAATTCTTGGTACAATTTCATGAGGTGCATGTTTTGAAAAATCCTGTTCGTAAGCAGATAAAATATTCAATTGCTTCTCCCTGACTTTTTTAAAATCTTTTTGATTGATAAAAGTCATTACCGCCTCCGGCATGCCGCCCACAAAATAATACTGCTTTAGTAAATCGATAAACTTGGTTTTAAAGCCAGTGATCAAATCCCAGTTCTGATTTTGCAATAACTCCAACAACTTCGGCTCATTAACCGCCAATAAAAACTCTGAGAAATTCAAGGGATGCAAATCTAAAAAATCAACTTTTCCAACCGGGAACGATCTGTTTTTGTGTAGAGCAACTCCCAATAGTGAACCGGCAGCCACAATGTGATATTGATTTGCATTTTCCTGAAAATATTTTAAAGAAGTAATTGCCGCCTCACACTCTTGAATTTCATCCAAAACAATTAAGGTTTCACCCGGAATAATATCTGTTCCTGATTCAATCTTCAGGGCCATAATAAGCTTGTCCGTTTCGAGGCCACTTTCAAAAATTCCATGAAGTGAAGGTGCTGTTTCAAAATTGACATAAGCTGTATTTTTATAGTGAGATTTTCCAAATTCTCTCATCAGCCAGGTTTTTCCTACCTGTCTGGCACCACGGATTATGAGGGGCTTTCTGTCGTCTTTATTTTTCCAATGAATTAATTTTTGAAGTAATAACCTTTGCATTTCGTTAGTATTATGTGCGCTAAATTACATTTTTTCGTTTGAATAAATGTATTATGATTCACAAAAACAAATGAAATTTAAATTTTTATCATAAAAAGTAATATGAAAAATAAAATACAACTTTATTGGATTTGAATCCACACCACTACCTACAATCTTAGCTTTTCAAAAAAATAAGCTTCGCTCACTTCTCTTACTTCCCCGGGCGCCATCCCTTCTAATTCAATGCCCTCAATCGAAATCCTGATCAATCTTAAGCATTTGTGATTAACTGCTGCAACCATTTTTCTTACCTGATGAAACTTACCCTCAGTCAAACTAAGGGTAATCCAGGAATGCTTTACATTGGGATGAATAGTTTTTACCTTTAGATCTTCAATGTAATATGGCTTTTCAACTTTTTCTACACTACATGGACTTGTAACATACTTCTCCCCTCTCACCGCACTTATTGCAACTCCCTTTGAAAGCTTGTCAATGCTTTCAGGACTAATATCATTAATTACCTGAACCAGGTATTTTCGTTCATGTGGCTCGCTTCCGTGAAAAAGTAATTTGGTTATTTTTTTATTTGTTGTAAGTAATAACAGTCCCTCAGAATCTTTATCCAATCTGCCAATAGCATGCGTTCCAACTGGAAA
>CANHMN010000125.1 GCA_947461645.1 Chitinophagaceae bacterium
GTTCTGCCAATGCTTTGTTGAAAAAGCACATCCCCGCTAACAACAAAATGCTGCTTTTCACAATAAAAGCTCACGCTTCCGGGACTGTGGCCCGGCGTAAACAAAACTTTCAGCACATCCTCACCTATTATTATCTCATCCCCTTCACTAATGAAGGTGAGCTCGCCCGTATAATGATCAAAGGGTAAATTGTATTGCAAACCTGAAACCGGCGCATATTCAAGCAATGGCTTTTCCAACTCATGAATGTGAGGCACCAAATTATAGGTTTCTGCAACAAACTTGTTTCCAAAAACATGATCAAGATGACAATGGGTATTTAATAAGAATTTTGGCCTTAGTTGATTTTGGGAAATAAACTTACTCAGCAAATTCCGCTCCTCCTCAAAATAACAGCCTGGATCAATTATAAGGCAATCCTTCTGCTCGTTGAATAGCAAGTAGGTATTTTCGCGAATGGGGCTGAACTCGAAGCTTTGAATATGAAGCATATGATCGCAAATAGTTTTTATGATTAAGATGAATAAACTAATTTAGTAGCTCTTAACTACCATTTAATTTTTTGTATGACAAAGTTCAGCAGAATTGTTGTTTTTTTCGTGTCCTTTTTTTTATATCACTCCGTATCTGAAGCGCAAATTAACGCAGTAACTTTCGGAAAAAACAGAATTCAATACAAAAAGAAAAAATGGCAATTCTATCAGTCCGATAATTTCAATGTTTACTTCTACGACAAAGGGCAAGAAATAGCTAAATACACTCTTCAAACTGCAGAAAAAGTGTTGCATGGTCTCGAAGCAGAAGCCGAATACAGTTTGCAAAGACGAACCAATATCATTGTCTTCAACCATTTTGCAGATTTTGAACAAACCAATATTGGCCTGGAATCAGACATCATCAATACAGGAGGAAGCACGCAACTGGTAAACAACAAAATGCTGGTTTATTTTACCGGCAATCATGAAGATCTACACAAACAAATCAAAAAAGGAATCGCGGAAATACTCACTAAAAACATCCTCTTCGGAGACAATATCGGTGAGGTAGCAGGCAATCAAACACTACTTGATTTGCCGCGCTGGTTTACCGATGGTTATCAGGCTTATATAGGAGAACACTGGAGCACATCGCTTGATGACGAATTGAAAAGCGAAATCCTGAGTGGCAATTACTCTAAGTTCAGTTCGTTCGCTTTTAAACTACCCGTTCTGTCCGGGCATGCCTTTTGGTACTATTTTGAGGAAAAATATGGTGCAGAAAACATCAGTTATTTCTTCAACCTTGCCAAAGCTTATAAAAACATCAACAAAGCTTGTCTTCAAATCACCAACAAAAAACTTAGCGAGGTTACCGCTGAGTTCATGGAATACCAGGATGAAAAATACCAACAGGATATTGCCAAAAGAAAAGCTTATCCAAAAGGAAGCTTGGTTGATGCTTTTGATATCAATCCCAGATTAAATTATTACCGCTTTAATGTGAATCCGCTCAAGCGAAACAATACCTATGTGGTTACCCGATTCAAAAAAGGAATCATGAGTGTGATTTACAACGACGGCGACAGAGACATCACCTTACTGAAGTACGGTATCAAAAGTTTGGAAAACGAAATGAACCCCAATTATCCAATGATGGCTTGGGATCCTAAAGGCGTAAAAATTGCTGTGGTTTATTCAGAACAATCTCGACTCAAGCTTTTTGTTTACCACACCGAACAGGAATACCGCCAGTTTAAAATTGACTTGACCGATACTTTTGATCAGATTCAGGATATCAAATACATGCTCGACAACAGAACGCTGTTGTTGTCTGCCGTAAAAAACGGACATACCGATATTTTTTCTTTCGATACAGAAACCGAAAAAATCGTTCAGATTACCAATGATGTTTACGATGATATAGACCCCAGCTTTGTTTCCTTCCCCAACAAGACTGGAATCCTGTTTGCAAGCAACAGACCCAATGCCAATGCTGTTTCTTCGGATGAAATTTTACCCGATGAAAACCGCTACAACATTTTCATGATTACCAATTTCGGCGACAAACCCGAACTCAACCAAATCACGCAGCTCTCCAATGTGAAATTTGGACATGCCAGATTTCCTGCACAATACAACAACAACCATTTCACCTTTGTAAGCGACGAAAACGGTATAGGTAATCGTTATGCAGGTTTCTTCACCACCAAAAACTTGGGACTGGATACCCTTGTACTCATCAGTGGAAATATACTCAGAAACCCAACCCAACAAGAAGTTGACAGCGCATTAAGCATCAACAAAAAATCAGCAGTAGATTCTATTGCGTATGTAACCATTACTGCAGATTCAGCATACACCTTCCCTCTTACCAACTACCAAAGCAGCCTGGCTGAAACACACACCGCCGGAGATGAAAGAATACTTAGTGAGGTAACCAGACAAAGCGATCAGAAAAATCTGTATAAACTAAAAATAGATGAACAAACACTAACCAAAAGAAACGTTCCCTCCACTCCCACCGCTTACAGAAAGCGTTTGATGGAAATGGAAAAAGGAAATTCTACTCCATCACTTACCCCAATGGATAGTGCCCGTAGAAAGGCAGCGGAATTTCAAACGGAATTTGAAGACAACTACTTTGGAGTGCAAACTGACAACAAAGCTGAACAAAAAAGCGACAACACAGAAAACTCACTTGCAAAAGCGAAATTGTTCCGCTACCTGCCTATTAAATTTTCTGCAGATGCAGGATCATTAGGACCCAACAATACCTTGTTGTTCAACAGGTTTCAAAAATATGCAGGCGGATCAGGTCCTGTAAACCTAAATGGAAATTCTCCTCTCAATGGAATGATAACCATGAGTACTTCAGATGTGATGGAAGACCTCCATATTTTAGGCGCGTTGAAAATGGGCAGCAACTTCCGGGAAAACGAATGGCTCTTTAATTTTCAAAACCTGAGAAGAAGATTCGACTGGGGTGCGACGCTATACCGAAATGTATTAGGCGCAGGTGTTTCTGTTATTGATCAATTCGGTCAAGAATATCAATTCCCTGCTAAATTAATCACAAACCTTTATCAAGGCAACATCAACTACGCCTTCGACAAAGCCAGGAGCATCAGGTTCAGCTCGGCCCTGAGGTCAGACAATCTGGTGGTGTCAAATGTGGATGAATTGAGTTCAGCTATAGACAACATTAAAAGCTATTATTTGCAGAACCATTTGGAATATGTGTACGACAATTGCCTCAACAGGGCGAACAACATCTGGGACGGTTTGCGTTACAAAGCATACATAGATTTCAACAGAGAAATCAACAACAAAAGATCTGCACTCGGTGCAAACACCTATAATTTCGGCTTTGAAGCACGTTATTACTATCCGATTTACAGAAACTTCATTTGGGCAGGAAGAGCTGCAGCCGACGTAAGCTGGGGCGATCAGAAATTGATATATTATCTCGGTGGAGTTGACGGATGGTTGATGTTTGGTGACAATGTAAAACCCGGCACCAACAGAGAAAGGTTTTTCAACAGCAGAAATGTACCTGATGGTGACCAATCCTATGCTTTTCAGAGTTTAGCTGTAAACATGAGAGGATTCATCCAAAACGCAGCCAACGGAAACAACGCTGTTGTAATGAACAGTGAGTTTCGTTTACCTGTAGTTTCAACTTTTTTCGACAAGACAGTCAACAATACCTTTTTGCGTGATCTTCAGCTAACTCAGTTTATCGACATAGGAACAGCCTGGAACGGCGCTTATGACAAATGGAAAAGACCTGTAAACACTTATAATTCTCCCGACAATTTCGGAAACAATGGTGCGGTAACGATTACGCAAAAAGCCGGCGGCATAGGTCCGTTTTTGGTAGGCTATGGTTTTGGAGCAAGAAGCACACTATTTGGATACTTCCTCAAATATGATGTGGGTTGGCCCATGATCGGCTTCTTTAAAGGAAGACCTGTTATGTATTTGTCTATGGGACTTGATTTCTAGGGCAGAGCAATTGTTTTCGTTTATCCCTAATGGTTACGATTCGAAATAAACCTTTACCGTTTGGTAAAAAAGCCTCGAATTGAGGTATTGCTGACCAAGTGTTTTTTGTTGCTTTTCAGAATAGCCTTGCAAACCAAAAAGGGTTGATGCGTTTCCTTTGTTGATGGCGATCTCCAAATAACCCGCCGAATTAAAGAAAGCCAGTTTATCACTTTCAGCTACATCAGAATAGGTTTCACTGATTTTGTCTATCACTTCATCTCTTTTGAAAATGATGGAAAATTTTCTTCCCTTTCTGTTGGCTTCAAACTCAACTTTGTTGATGTTGACAATCACGTTTCCAAAATTGTCTATGAAAATAATTTGACCATCAATGAAATTGTCACCGATTATTGGGCGCAGTGGATTCTTTTCTACCATTTTTACTGCTGAGCTTCCAACCTCCTCAATGGTTTTTCCGTTGTTGAGTTCATAAAAAGCCTTTGCAATAACGTTGGTACAAAACAAGGCGCTTTTTTGGGCGATGTTTTCCAGCTCCAAGGCCACTACTTTTTGAGGCATTTCTTCCAGAATCATTGTCAGCAAGCCATTGTCTGCACAAGCAATAAAATTACCATTGTGTTCGGCAAGCAACATGTGGTCGAGTTTTTCATCGAAAATATTTACCAGAATCAAATGAAACGTACCCGTAGGATAATTTTTAATGGCATTGCGGGCAACGTAAGCTGCTTGAGGATAATTGAAAGCAGAGAGTGCGTGGGTAATGTCGATGATGTTGATGTCTTGTTGGTACCTTAAAAATTGGCCTTTAATGGCCCCTGAAAGGAAATCCTGCTCACCAATATCTGTTATCATCGTCAAAAGTGGCATCTGCTCAGCGTAAAAATAAATTTATGGCTCTTGGTGTTGTTATACAGAGCCTGTTAAACATGCGGTGAAAGCAATAAAGATAGTTACTTAATCAATTGATTGTTTTGGTAGAAAAATTTTCTCGTGAGTTTGTCTGTCAGAGAAGGGAACAGTTTGTTCAACCAAACGGTTTGTTTTCCTTGAAAGGTAAGGACCAATGTTCTTTTATTTTTTGAAATTGCTTTTAAAATTTCTTGTGCGCAAGATTCGGCCGTCATCAAAGATCCTTCCTGCAAAGGACTTTCACCCTGAGCCTGGGCCTTTTCGTTGAGGGCTGCATTTCTGATGTTGCTTTTGGTGAAACCCGGACAAACCCACATTACATTAACGCCCGTCTCCAGCAATTCTGTTCTTAATGCTTCCAACCAGCCGTTGAGCGCGAATTTGCTTGCAGAGTAGCCGCTTCTTCCGGGAAGTCCTCTGTAGCCGGCAATAGAAGAAATACCAACAATGGTTCCTTTGCGTTGCATAATACTGTTAAGGGCGAGCTTGGTGCAATAAACACTGCCCATAAAGTTGACGTCCATCACTCTTTTGATAACTTCCACATCGGCATCTTTTAATTCTGCGCGCATGGA
>CANHMN010000126.1 GCA_947461645.1 Chitinophagaceae bacterium
CCGATTGGTTAACGTTAAGTAGCTTACTTACAACTGTTCAAAAAGTCTTTAATTCCCATTGTTATTTTTTCGGCTATTCTTTTCCGATAGTTGTCGTCCAATATTTTCATCTCTTCTTCGGGATTGCTCAAAAACAACGTCTCTACCAAGGCGTTAGGATATTCGGTTGGGCTGTTCAACATAAAATTGAATGACCCATTGTTTCCATATTCTTTCAACTCAAGCTCCAGCATTCTCTTGTAAATGAACCTGCTTAATGGCCTGAATCCATCGTGCCTGTAAAACACGCTTGTTCCCGAAGCCCTTAAAGGATCTGCTGCAGAATTAAGGTGTATACTCAACAATAAGTCCGGACAAGAATCGCGGTAAAACAATATTCTTTGCTTGTTGTCAAAAAAAGTATCCGTCTGACGGGTCATAATCACTTTTGCCCCTTCTGCTTCAAGCATCGATTTCAACTTAAGGGATAAAAGCAGGGACAATTCTTTCTCTGTTACACCTGTTGGTCCAACTGCTCCTGTATTGCTTCCACCATGACCAGCATCTATGGCAATGGTTAGGTCTTTGAGGTTTAGCTTTTGAGGCTGACGACGAACCTTAACCACTAAATTGTTTCCGCTGTAGTACATGCTGTGTCCCCAGTGCTGCTGATGTCTTAATGTAATGGTTACCCGAAATTGCTGATCGGCAATCTGTTCGTAGGTTACTTTTTTAATTTCCTTTGCCGATTCAAGCTGATCAATCCAATTGGTATTGTTCGTTGCACCAAACACATCAAATACAATACAAGAAGGCTCCGTTGTCTGAAAGGACTGGTAAGGCAACTTCTTAAACAATTGCAGGATCACATAATCATTAATGCTGTCGCCGTAAACGCGCATCTTTCCTGTAAGCGAAGATGGTTCAAAGGTTCCATCGGGCATAAGGTCTGCATGCTCATCAGGAATATAAGCAGTTCTGCCCGGAGACAACTGCACTTTGTATTGCGAACCAACTTTTCCTATAACTTTAAGAAGAATCAAACTATCGATATAACCTATCTTGGCTCCACCCAACCTGTCATCACCAAGACCATATTCCAAATGAGCGAGCCTTCCTTTGGTAATGGCCACTATTGGATGATCGATAGGCATCAGCGTGAACAAAGATTTTGTTTTTTTAACAATGGGTTTTCCAGTGCTGTCTGTCAGCGCAATGGTAAGCGGTTCTTCTTCCAGTGTATCGTTTGCTGTAAAAACAAAATTACCTTGGTATATTCCTGATATCCCTTTGAACAAGGTATCGGGCATTTCATACAAATTTTCTTTACCCTGAATGGTAGCTTTGCAATTGGATAAGGCCTTTACTTTACATTCCACTACATCACCAGGTAAAACCCATAAATCTCCTTCAGGAAAAGTGGAAACGCGTTCAATAGAAAAAGTTGTTGTAGGTTTTTCGGGTATTGGTTTTTTATAGCTGTATTTTATCGTTTTAATGGCTTCTTTTCCTTTTGCACAGCTCGACTTAAGCGATATAACCGTATCGCCTTCTGCTAGTTTCAATTCATAAGCAAAAGCGCCTGTTGGCCATGTTTTCACCGGATTACCATTAAGGGTTAATGTACAAGATGGACAAGTGCTGCCTATGATAAACCTTTGTGAAGTAGAAGAGACATTGTCTGCTTTCAAGGGTTCCGTTAGATTAATGAAACAGTCTTTCCTTTGTTGTGCAATGGCGGTATCAAAAACAAAAAACAAGAAAACAAAAAATAGTCTGCTCATGTTTAGCGCGTTCGTTTGTTGAGAGTAATGAATTGTCGATTGTTAAAATTAGTGATTTGTTGCATGGAGAATCCTCTAATTTTGTTGCTTCTATAGTTTAAAACTGTTTTTTAACAAAAGCGTATTGATGTTGATGGTAATGTTGTTCTATTTAGCTGTTTTATTGGCAACCGGGTATGTTTCACTTATCGTATGCTATAGGTTTTTTTGGATAGGTGCCAAAGAAATAAAAACAGATTTTGAATCTGATGATGAAACGAAATTGCCTTTTATAAGCATCATTGTTCCGGCAAGAAACGAGGAAGCGAATATTGGCATTTTACTCTCATCGCTTCAAAACCAAACCTATCCACAATCGCTGTTTGAAATTATTGTGGTGGATGATTTTTCCGAAGACAACACTGCTTCCATAGTTAAGTCTTTTTCAGGGGGCAATGTTCATTATGTTTCGTTGAAAGACACAATTGGAAATCTTGCACTCAATTCCTATAAAAAGAAAGCGATAGAAACAGGCGTATCAATTGCAAAAGGCGAACTCATTGTTACAACAGATGCAGATTGTGAAGCCGGCAACAAATGGATGCAAACCATAGCTCATTTTTATGCCAAGAACAAACCCGACATGATAGTGATGCCCGTGGTGATGAGTAAGGAAAAGACTTTTCTTCAATTGTTTCAGCAATTGGATTTCATGAGCCTGCAGGGAATAACAGGCGGGGTGATTTCACAAGGGCTTTATCAGATGTGCAACGGAGCCAATCTTGCCTATACAAAAGCAGTGTTTAATCGTGTAAATGGTTTTAAAAACATTGACAACATAGCCAGCGGTGATGATATGTTGCTTTTACAAAAAGTTGCTAAGGACAAAGGCCATAAAATAAAATATTTAAAAGCACAGGAGGTCATCATTAAAACAGCCCCTGTAGAAAACATGGATGCTTTCTTGCAACAACGCATTCGTTGGGCTGGCAAAGCGGGACAGTATCTCGACAACAGACTATTTCCTGTCTTGTTTGGTGTTTATGCATTCAATTTTATTTTGGCTTTTTTGTTCCTCTTGGGTTGCTTTAATACTGTGCAATACCCACTTTTTTGGTGGAGCGTATCTGCATGGGAACTTTTAGTAGGGTTGATTTTGTCGAAGGTGATTGTTGAATTGTATTTTCTAATTTCTGTTGCTGGATTTTTCGGTAAAAGGAAATTACTTTGGGTATTTCCGTTGATGCAGCCCTTTCATATTGTATATACGCTTGTTGCCGGGTGGTTGGGTAAATTCGGAAAATACAAATGGAAGAATAGAACAGTAAATTGAGCATTCTTTTTTTAATAAATGAATAGTGATTAAGCATAAAAATACTATCGCGTTTTGGCAAAGGTTTGCGAAAAACAAACTTGCATTAACCGGATTGGTGGTAATACTGTTGGCTATTTTCCTTGCTGTTTTTGCCTATTGTATTTCTCCGGACAACACTTCTTTTGCAGATACGCAAATAATCGAAATACAAGCCAAGCCCCCGGGTTATGAGCAGCTTTTTCTGGCTATTCCCCAAAGTCAAACCGAAAGCACCTCTTCGCTGAAAGCATTGTTTTTTGGAAAGCCTGCTGCTGAGCAATTAATACCCATTGTTTCTTATGCTTTAAAAAAAGACAGCATTGAAGTTCAGAAGTACATTGATGAAGGCGTTTCTGTTGTTCAACTGTATTCCATCAATCAAATTACGAATGGAAAACCAAACAACATCAAAGCTCATGTAAAGAGAAAAAAATACCTGCTGGGAACAGATACTTTTGGAAGAGATCTTTTAAGCAGATTGATTATCGGTTCTAGAGTAAGTCTATCTGTTGGTTTTATAGCGGTGATCATTTCGTTGCTGATTGGTATTACCCTAGGCGCAATAGGTGGATATTACGGTGGCCAAACCGACAGGTTGGTTCTGTGGTTTGTAACGGTAATATGGAGTGTTCCAACTGTATTAATGGTATTTGCATTTTCGATTGCTCTGGGTAAAGGATTTTGGCAGGTATTCGTTGCCGTAGGATTAACCATGTGGGTAAACGTTGCGAGACTTGTACGGAGCCAGGTAATGAGCATAAAAAACCTCGAGTATATCGATGCTGCAAGATTGCTGGGCTACAGTGATGTTAGAATAATAACAAAACATATCTTACCCAATACCATTGGTCCTGTTGCAGTGCTGGCTGCTGGCAACTTTGCAACAGCAATGATAATTGAAGCCGGACTGAGTTTTTTAGGAATGGGTATTCAGAATCCTCAGCCAAGCTGGGGGTTAATGATAAAAGAAAACTACGCCTTCATTATCACGAACAAACCTTTGTTGGCACTGATACCAGGTATTGCCATGATGTTGCTCGTCTTTGCTTTCAACTGGGTTGGCAATGGTTTAAGGGATGCATTCGACGTTCGAAGCAAATAGAATTCTTACTGGGCCGGAGCAACCGGAACGTTTCTAACGAAACCTTCCTCAAGCGAGATGAAAGTTTCAGATCTTTCAATCCCCTTTATTTTTTGAAGCTGGTCGTGAAGTACATAACGCAATTGGGTAATGTCTTTACAAACCACCTCCAAAAACATGCTGTAGTTTCCGGTGATGTAATTTAGACGAATGATTTCGGGTATCTTCATGATTTCTTTCGCAACGGAATCATACAAAGAGCTTTTTTCTAAATAGATACCTACAAAAGCGGTAATGTCGTATCCGAGCAATTTCATGTCAACACTAAGTCTAGTACCTTTTACGATTTTAAATTCCTGTAGTTTTTTGATGCGCACGTGAATGGTACCGCCGCTAACGAACAGTTTTTTACCGAGTTCGGCATATGATATCTCTGCATCTTCCATCATTGCCTGAATGATTTGCAGGTCGAGTTTGTCAAGATTTAATTTGCCGGCCATTTTTATTTTGATTTTTGTAATAGTTTAAAATTATTTGCAAATATTTGGAATATTTCTATATTTTCAAAATATTTATTAAATTCTTTTTAAGCGATATATCAATTGTTTAGTTTTGCAACCTATTAATTTATTGTTAAGGGCGTCTGAGCTTTTGGTTTAGTAAAAGCCCTTTTGGAAAGCAAAAATTCATTGTGGGTAACACGGAACGCTTGCTTTTCAGGAGCTGACCATCTTTACAAGGTTAGCACAAACGGCTTTCGGGCCCCCTACTTACGTCAGGTTTTTATTTTGCCCTCGCAATGAAAGTTGTGGGGGTTTTTTGTTGGATTGGGTCAAAATGCAAAAAAGGCTTACTAATAGAAAGCATGCTTGTTGCGAAAAAGAACAATCACAGTATTTTCAACTCTTTACCTTTGCATCGCTATGGGACAAAAAAAACTCCTTCGCTTCGCGCAGATAAAAACCTTTGACAATGTGCTGGAATATCCGAAAGATATTGCCGGTACATGGAATAGCATTTTCAACAACAATCATCCTATTGTTCTTGAACTAGCCTGTGGCAGAGGTGAATATGCCGTTGGACTGGGAGAAATGTTTCCGGAAAAAAACTTCATCGGGATAGACATCAAAGGCAATCGCATGTACCTGGGTGCCAAAAAAGCACTTGACAACAATCTCCATAATGTCAGGTTTCTGAGAACACAAATCGAAATGCTTCCCGATTATTTTGCAAAAGATGAAGTAGATGAAATCTGGATTAC
>CANHMN010000127.1 GCA_947461645.1 Chitinophagaceae bacterium
AGGATTAGGAGAGCCTGTAAATGTATTAGTTGTATTTCCACAAACAGAATCAAGTCCACTGACATTACATGAACCTCTAGAACCAACAAATACTGTAACCAATGATGTTGTCGCACATTTTGAAGAATCGATGGGCGTAGCAGTAACTATAAATTCAAGACTTTGACTTGCATCTGCTACATCAGCTGTATACAAAGCATTTGCAGTGTTTGCACCAGATAATGTACCATTAGCATTAGGTGGACTAGTCCATAAATAATTATAATCACCAATCCCACCTGGAGAAACAGAAGAAATAAATAACTGTGCATTATGAGCTGCAGTGGTTAAATCAATACAAGAAATACCTACAGTTGGAGTTGAACATTGTGGCGTAGCATCAGCAACTAAAGTAGGATTAACAGGAGATAATCCTGTTTGTCTATCACCATCTGAACATTGAACATAATCATTATTGGGTTGGTATGAAGGATCAGGTACAAGCGAAATGTCATAAGGAGTACCAATAGGGTAGGTTGCACAAACTTTAGCTAAAACTGCACCATCAGGAATTGTTCCTAATGTCATTAATAAAGGGTTTGTTGGTGTACTACCTGTACTTACAATTGTTGTACCATCTTGCTTATAAGTGGTATAAGAAAGACTACTCGCTAAACCTGAATTGTCTTTTATTTGCCATCTTCCTTCACTACCACCGTAGTTCAAGCAAACAGAATAAGTTCCATTGTTATTACAAATAACTGAAGTTTTGTCATATTCAAGACTACATGTAGCACCACCACAACCATAACGAGATTTATAAATCAAATTCATACTACCCGGGAAAGTGGTTTTGTTGGGATCAGCCATCCACATTGCCAAATAGTAATTTGTTGGTTTTTGAAAAGATGGTACTGTGATGGTAGTCCATCCATTTCCACTTAATCCACATGCAGGATGAACAATACCTGATTGAACAATATTGGCAAAATCAAGATTTGAGCAATTTCCTGAAAGGCCATTATCTGGGACAGGGTATTTTGTTCCTAATGTAATTCCATTGATAGGTTTTGCATCTGTTGGATCAACATTGAACAAAACAAATCCAACATTTTCATTACTTACGATTTGAAATTGGTAAGTACCTGCATATGGCCTGATATCAAAATTCAACCAAACGATATCTTCACCTTGAGTAGGGGCACAAAGTGGATTTCCAAATGTTTCATTATTCATATTGTAGCAATCCGTTTGAGGCAAAATAGATGAAATGGGATTGCTTGATATATCATATGGTGCTTTAAAAGCTTGAAGACCGGATTCTGTCTCTGCAGAACTTGCGCATCTTACAATTCCTTTGGGTTGAAGATTTGGGGAAGATAAGGTTATTGCCTGCCATTTGTTTACAAGTGTATTATCACTCGTATTTTGTCTCCAACCATCTCCCGCAATCCATCTGTGAGCATTACAAGGTGTTCCTGCGGAAGAAGAACCAAATAAAGAAGGCCTAATGATTACATCTTCCTCTACATACATTACCCCCTCAAATTGATCATATTTTTTCCCTAGTAGTTTTAAAGATGAATTATTAGAGACAGAAGAAGAAGGCTGTTGAAATTTTGACCCATTGTTACCTTTTGGTTTTACTTGAGCAAATGATTGCGTTTGAATAAAGGCGAAAACTAACAGCAGTATTGCTAATTTCTTTCCAAGTTGGGTTAACAAATAACCCCAATGGCGCTTCCAATAATCATAGTTACAAAGATGTTCGGTTAAAGTTGTTTTCATGGTAGTTAATTTTCAATGAAAGAAAAGCATAGCATGGAAGCAAAAATTGTTTTTAAAGCATAAAACAAATGGTTACTTCTTTACTAAATGTTAAAGTGGCGAAGATAAATTGACAAAGAAGGTATTAAAATGACAACAATCAGAGCATATAAATAATATAGCAGTCTTTTGTGTTTGATATTATGTACTACTAAATATTTTATTTTAAATCATGATGATTACTAAACATCATCATGATCTCCGATATTGTTATTATTTATTTTGAGATTGTATTTATTTAACTAATTAAATTTTTATTATGATAATGATATTTGTTCGATATAGAAATGAAACGGACTACATAAATAGGAGTAGAAGAATGCCAGTTCTCTTAAGAAACATATTTCTATTGATGTTTGTTTTTTCAATTGCAATGGTGATTCCAAAACGATCTAAAGCTCAATTAAATGTAAGTTTTCAGGTATTTTATGATGAATTGAGTCCGTATGGATCTTGGATGAATAATGCTGACTATGGCTATGTTTGGTGTCCTTCCAATAGAAATAATTTTTTCCCTTATGGAAACAATGGTTATTGGTTGTATACAGAAATGGGTTGGAGTTGGGTTTCGACATATAGATGGGGATGGGCCCCCTTCCATTATGGAAGATGGTTTTATGATTCTTATTATGGATGGGTATGGGTCCCAGGTTACGAGTGGTCTCCGGCATGGGTTGCTTGGCGAGAGGCTCCTGGTTATTATGGATGGGCTCCACTTAGCCCCGGCATATCAATTGATATCGCCTTTGGTAATAATTATAACCTTCCCTACGATAGATGGCGTTTTGTAAACCAGCGCGATATAGGAAGAAGAGATATCGACAAACATTTTGCAGGCTTAGGAGGTTATTTAAAATATCTTGAACAATCAAGGTCAATTAATAATGTCCGTCAAGATCAATCAAGAAATATAAGTTATCATGCCGGTCCACAGATTAACGAAGTAGAAAAAGTTACAGGCCAACATTTTAATCCTGTAAAAATCAAATCATTACAAACACCGAAACAAAATGTCACTAAAAATGAACTTCAAATATTTAAACCAGCAATAAAATCAAATACCAAAGAAAATATCAAGCCGAAAAAGATTGAAGTATGGAAGAATAAAGTGCCTAAGTCAGGAGAACAACAAATAAAGCCCAATCAAGAAAAAGCAGCTATACAACCAAGGGACATTCCACAACAACCCGAAGAAAAAATACAACCTAAAAAAGAACAGCCTGTTCAAAATAAACCCGTTCAACAAGTCAAGGAAATTAGAAAAAAGCCTTTAGAAAAAAAGTCTCCACAACAGCAAAAAAAAGATAGATAAAACAGCTATCATGTTGAAGAAAATAAAAGAAGTAGGTCACAAGAATATTTATTCATTGTTGGTTTTAATATCAACAAGATTATTATTCCTCGTTTTTTATTTCTGGCGACACCAATAATTAATCCTCACTTTCAAGCGTCTTAATATCATCAATTAGTAGTTGCATTTCCAATGCCAATGTGCCATTGTAAACACCACGTATTCTTCTTGTTTTGTCAACCAAAATAAAATGTTCAGTATGGAGAAATTCAGTACTGTCTTTGCTGAATCCAATATCCTCCTCTGCAAAGTAGGATTGTCTTGCTAACTTGTAAATAGCAGCTTTATTACCCGTAAGAAAATGCCAGTTGGTATTGTTGATTTCGTTTCTTTTTTTATAATTACTAAGCACATAAGGCTTATCAATCCAAGGCGTTACGGAATAAGACAAATAAACGATGTCGCTATTATTTTTTAAACTGTCGCTAATCATTTTCATGTGTTGAGTCATCACCGGACAAATACTGCCGCAACTGGTAAATATAAAATTGGCAACATGAATTTTCCCCATTATAGTTTTTTGATCTATAACCAAACTATCCTGATTCAAGAAAGAAAAATCATCAATTTTATGAGGTATTAATTTAGCAACATCATCTTTATTTTTGATGAAATGCGGGGTAAAATCAGGCTCATTGTAATATGGTAAGAATATAGGCACATCTGTTTTTTCTTTGCAACCGATGCAACAGAAAAGATAGAAGCTACTTAACAATAAAAATACTATCCGATACATTTTTACAATTTTTAGTCCCTAACAAGCCGAACCTTTTACCATTTACAATAACATAATTGGCTCTTATTTTTCCGTTTTCATACCACATTTTTTGACTTCCTTCTTCTTGTCCATTTACATAGTGAGCCAAATGATACAATTTGCCATTATAAGACCATTCCTTCATTTCACCCTCGTAGGCATCATTTTTTGCAACAAACTCAAATCTTTTTTTTCCATTGTCCCAGAAAGCGATTTGTTTGCCATCTTTTCTTCCCATTTTATATTCGCGGTATTCCATAAGTTGGTTGTTGGCAAACCATTTTTTAGATACGCCATTCAACAAGCCGTATTCAATTTCTTCTGAGAAAAGAGAATCTTTGTTGTTTGTATTCAATTGAAAAAGAATCCCATTGAATTTTTCATGCTTATAAAAAACGGTATCATTAACAATTGAAATGTCCTTCGATTCGCTAGAAATAAAAACTCTTTCGGCTTTTTTCTCCTGGCAAGAAAAACTTGTTATTACAGTTATAAAATAAGAGAAGAAACGCTTCATTTATTGGGTAACTGTTCCTGGTGTTCCATAAAATCCATTGCCATTTAGATAAGGCGAATTAGCTGTAAAATGATAATGGTAAATACCGTTGGGATAGTCAACTGTGGGATGCGCATGTCCATGATAAACATCAAGTAAGTCGTTCGTAACCGTTGATCCATTCTCTTCTTGAGGACCATACACAGGGAAACCATCAAGTAAGAAACCCATTAAGCCTGATTTTGTTGATCGAACTGTAGTAAGATAAATTGGTTCTACATGGTAATGATACATGCCTGTTTGTTGAGGGTGTCCATAGTATCTGTCAAAAGATGCCATTTCTCCGGTAAGAGGTTGGCTTGGACCAGCATATTGGTTAAAAAAGGGTACGCCATTAATTGCTATACCAATCGGACCTAATGGAGTTGCTACATGTGCAGAATTCAAGGCAGGGTTCAAGGGTATTTTAAATGTACCTGATTGTTCTATTATTGAATTTGGGTTTTTGACAAAATTGAGTCCACCGTAAGTAGTACCGCTGAAGGCTTCATGCAAAGGATTCGGGGTGGGGTAATATACACTTTTATGGTCTGGCAAATCTTTCGTTTTGATGTAAACCCATGTGCCATCGGTCGTAATGCTTGACGCCCCATATATTTTTTGATAAACTGCAGGCAATATCGAAGTGTTGTTATTGTTATTGTTGTTGTTGTTGCTATTATCTGCAGGAGTTGTTTTTTTACAGGCCAGAAATGAAACCAATAATATTGTTGAAAAAGCAAAAAAACTTAGATTGTAATTTTTAAGAGTCATTATTTTAGTATTAATGTTATAATATGTTTAGGGTTAAATTGGTAAGTTAACTATAATAAAAGATTTAATTCATTCTAATCGAAAATTTCATTTTGGGAAAGATGATCAAATTTTGATATTGTTGACTTAATTAAAAATATCATTATTAAACGCTATTTATTTTGGGTTTGAATACTTAGAATTGAAAAAAGTACATTCTGGTAAATACC
>CANHMN010000128.1 GCA_947461645.1 Chitinophagaceae bacterium
ACCGAAACCAAAACAAATTCCACAAAAGAATATGTTTTTCTTCTTTTTGTTTCTGCCAATTCCATATTATCTATTAGGGCAATAAAAAATTGCAGGATGATACTTGAAGACAGGTTAAAAGGCAATTATAGTTTGGAGGTGATAGATATATATGAGCATCCGGACAAGGTAATTCAGGAACAAATTATAACCACCCCAATTTTGATAAAAAAACATCCGCTACCAGAAATAAAAATAACCGGAGATTTAAGTGAAACAGCGAAGGTTATCAAAGAGTTGTTAATCTGAAAATTAATCAAGGCATAACAATGGAAAAAAATTATAACGCCGAATTGGATTTTATACTTGAAGAGTTAATCAAAGAATACGAAAACATGAATAAAGGGGTGCAGTTTTATGCAGAGGAGGAATCGTTGTCTACCAATGAAAAAATAACGGAGTTGGTAGCGAATAAATTTGGTTTGAAGGACTGGGAAATCAACGTGTTGTATTATACGCTTTTACTCGATAAATACATCAAGAGTATCGATCCGCTAACGATTTCGTTGGAGGGCCTGGTATTCAGAAACAATGGCGGCTATGTACAGCGGGTGATTACTCAAACCAAGGAGACGGAGCGTTTAGAAGCTATTCAAAACGATTTCAAAAAATATTCTTTTGGTTTAATGATTTTCACTGCTATTGTAGCAGTAGGCACGCTGATATCTGCGTGGTTTTTTGCTATAGAGATTTATAGGTACTATTTAGAGTAAAACAGGAATAAAAATAGCGGATAGACTTATGTTTTTTTAAAGGACTAGCTGTTTATTGGGAAAGGTAGCAATTAAAGAAACACTCCTTTTTTATCAAACAAAAAACCAAACCATTTTTTCTTTCTTTTAGTGTTTTCTGGTTCGCTAAGATGTTTCTCAGAATACATTAAATTGTCAGTATTGTTTCTCAATACATCATCTATATATTTTTGAAATAATTTTCGGGTTTCGGGCACATCCTGAAATGTAAATCTGTTTTGGTGCTTTGATATCATTTCAGGTTTGTGTAGATCAAAACCGCTAAAGTGCATGAAAACAAGCGGATGATTTGTATTGACCATGTACTTGCCATTTAAGTAACTTAAGTTTCTTTCCTGAAAGTTCCAATAGGCAAAATTATAGCCCGGATTTTTGAATACAAAAATCTCTTGAAAGTATTGTGTTGCAGCCGTTAACCAAATCTGATCAACGAATAGGCCTTCATGCAATTTCACATAACATTTCGTAAACAATTTCTCCTTCCACCAGCTAAGAAAAGAAAAACTATCCTTACTGTTATTAATTCCAAAAAAACCAGCATTATAAAGACCCGCTTGCATGATGCTTTCTTCTTTCGGAAAAAAGCCATCATCTTTTATGGGCTGAAGCAGGTGAGGTGTAATTAAAACCGCATGGCTGTTTAGCAAATCAATTGCACCGGTTAAAGCATCGAAAACTAAAATATCGGAATCAAAATAAAATAGCTTATCAATTTTATTTTCACTAAGCAACAGAAACTCGGAAATGAATGGTTTTAAGGCACAACAAAGTTCAAAATTATTGTAACGACCTCTCATTTCAGCAAATGCAGTTATATTCAGGTCTTCGATTTTGAGTAAAATATGGGGCTGAAAAAAAACAATATCAGTTGTTGAAGGAATATCTCCCAAATAAAAAATATAGAATAAACTATCCGGATTATGCTCACGAAAACTATCTCCCAGAGCTTTAGCGTAGGGTAGGTAAGATGGCGTACATATGGTAAATGCTGCAATCAACTAATTAATGGTTTATAGGCAAAACCAAATAGTCCGCTGATCATCGTGTGCTGTTTGAACTCATTATTTTTGCTGTCATTTTTCAATAACCATGGAATTGCTTTTTTTATTACACGGGTCATTATCTTTTTTGGAAAAGGCTTTAAGTTACTTTCTGTAACCCAAAGTCCAAGCATTTGTGCCATTGATGCATGCCATCCTCCTAACGAGCTGATGTCTATTTTTTCAAAACCTGCTTTTTCCAAATGATTTTTTAGGGAAAAGGGTGTATACCTGTATGCATCGTAAGGCGTCTCATGCAGTGGCCACAAAAAAGGCACGGTGAAAAAAAAGACTCCACCAGGTTTCAATACGCGAAAAACTTCTTTTAAAGTTTCTGTGGGTTCAAAGCAATGTTCTAATACTTCTGTTGCCATCGCACTGTCAACAAAATTATCAGTCAGGGGTATTGTCTTGGCGTCCCAAGTTAAATCAGCAATACTGGTATCGTGTATGGAACTGCTTTCCATATCAAGTCCGATGTATTTATCAATTTTTTGATTGTTGGCTAAAATATATTCTCTGTAGGGCATTTGTCCACAGCCCACATCCAACAGGGAGCCAAAAAATCTGGGTGTAGCGATTTGAACAGAATCAAAAATAGCTTTTCTTACACAGTATACTTGTAAGGTGTTTCCATCTAGCGGGATTTCAATAAAATTTTCTTTTATCCACTCGCTTCTGTTAATCATTGCTTCCTTTTATTCACTTTGTTTTAATTCCTACCCTTCCGGTATTGTCAATTCTGTTAAGTAGGATGTTTATATTGTTGTTGTTAAAATATTCATCAACAGCCTTTCTGCATCCTTGCCAATGGCCATAATCATCAATGATTATTACACCGCTTTCTGTCAACAATGGATAGAGGTGAATAAGCTCGTGTTTGGTTGATTCATAAAAATCAGTATCAAGCCTTAGAAGCGCAATCTTATTGAAGTTCATTTTTTCTGGAATGGTATCTTCAACCATTCCTTTTATCATTTCAAATTGATCAGAGGATAAACCTGTTTTAAGCATATTGTTGTTTACCTCTTCATAATCTGAATAACACCATATTGAAGTTGGATCTTCTTTCGCTGATTTGTTGAGCAGCAGCTTTGCATCTTCTCCGTGATAGTCTACATCATGTTGGGTAGGCTCAGACATTCCTTCGAAGGTATCATACATGTAAAGCTTTCTGTTTCTCACCTGTTTATCAACCAACATTTTTGCTATAAGCATTGAGCTTCCCCCGCGCCAAACGCCACACTCTACAAAAGACCCTTCTATATTGTTATCCAAAACATACAACACTGCTTTATACAAGGCATACATCCTTTCAACAGAGGTCATGGTATAGGGCTTGCAAAAGTTATAAACTTCCCAGAAATATTGCTCTTGAATATCGCTAATAACCCCATCAGCTAATCTGGCATCAACATTGTCTTCCGTCTTTTTTTTCTTGAAACCCAACAATTTATTTATCATTATTTGTTTTTTCTATGCTTAGAAGAAATGTCATCGATTGCTGTGTCAAATTTCTTTAAAACATTCTCCCAAATGTAATTGTTTTTAACATAATCATATCCCATGCAACCCATTCTTTTATTTAGCTCCTTGTCTTGAAGCAAAAGTTGTAATCCATTACGAAATTCATTGTAATTGTTGTATGCGTATCCGCCGGAACTAAGTTCTATGTGATTTTTTAGTACCTCACATTTCCCATTCGCCAAAACCGGAACCTTATAAATAAAGCTCTCTAAAAGAACAAGGGATAAACTTTCGTGCTCGGAGGGCATTACAAGCAAGGAGGCTTGTTTCATTAATTGTGTTTTGTCATCGTCGGATAAAAATCCTGCATACACAATATCTGGGTGTTCTTCTTTCTCTATCATATTCTTACCAATCATAACCAACTTGGTTTTGTCGTGATAGGTATTTTTAAACAGTTTAAAATAATTTAGTAGCGTGTCGCAACCTTTGGCTTTGTCAATTCTCCCAACATAAACGATGAAAGGACCATCGATTCCGAACTTGTTCTTTACAGACTCATCAACATTAACGGATGCTTCATCAATTCCCACTGCAACAATTTCTTTGTTGTTTGATTTGATGTTGAATAGTTTCTCAGAAAAAACCTGTTCTGCTCTTGTGTTGAAAAAAATCCATGATGGAGCAGACATTACCTTTTGAAACACTTCAAAATAAGCTGGCGGTTCATCATGCATGGTAGGAATTAAAATGCTTTTTTCCGGCACGGCCTGCACACCAACAGCTGTGGGATAATACAAGTAGGTCATAAAAATATAAGCCGCATATTCCTCTTTATTGTCAATAAGGTACGCAGGAAGTTCTCTCATGGTTGGACCCTGAAGTTCAAGCCACTGTTGATAATCTTGTTCTGTTGCTTTTACCTGAGGAAATATTGTTTGAAACCATTTGGGTTCGCCAATGAATCTGAAGAATTTTTGTATTAAATGCCGCCCCCTTATTTTTCTGTTGAACTGATGTAGTTTTTTCCTTGATCCCTTGGGAGGATGATCAAATCTGATGATCCTTATTCCATTTTCGATGAATTCGCCTCCGGGCAATTCGGGTTCCCAGGTGTGATAATTTAGTGCCCTGCTGGTTAAAATCGTTACATCATATTTTACATTTAACCTCTCAGCAATCATCCGCGCATGCGTTTCAGCTCCGCCGTTTACCTGATGGCCGTATCGCTGAACAATTATGGCTATTTTCTTTTTTAAAAAAGTCATTGTGTATTCAAATGGAATTCAAGAAGATCGGTTTTGCCTTCAAAGCTGTCTGTAAATTTCCAGGTATTCCTTAGCCGCATTGTCCCAATTAAAAAAAGCAGCCCTTTGTTTTACTTTTTCTGGCTCTCCAAATTTACGGAAGTGTTCAAGACTATTGGAGAAACAGGTTTGCATTGCTTCGGGCTCAAAACTATCAAAATAATAAGCGGCATCACCCCCTATTTCAGGAAGTGCGGTAAGTGATGACAATAAAACAGGCTTTCCAAAGTGCATAGCTTCAATTACAGGAAGGCCAAACCCTTCGGCAAGCGAAGGGAAAACAAATGCTTCACAATTTTTCATGTACCACTGCTTATTGTTTTCGCTAACAGCTCCTGTAAACAGCACCCTGTCACTCACTCCATGGAGTTCAGCTTGTGCAACAATCTTGTTGAAATACTCTTCGCTTTGAACGATTCCTGAAACCACCAGTTGATAGTCGTTGTTGACAAGAAGGGCCGGTAACACATGGAAATTCTTTTTATCGGTTATGGTTCCGATGGTATAGATAAATTTCCGGTTGGGCTTTACTTCCGGCTCTTTCAAATCGGGGATGCTGATAAAATTACAACCGTTGTATATAACAGTGGCGGGTTTTCCTTTCAAATCAAGATGCTTCTCTATGTCTTGAAGCGTAAAGTTTGAAATGGCAACAATATGGTCGGCTCGGTCTATTTTTTTTTGCAGTTTCTTTAATGCTCTTTTTATTTTATCCTGACTTTTGCCTTCATGAATAAAATTCAAATCGT
>CANHMN010000129.1 GCA_947461645.1 Chitinophagaceae bacterium
ATTGCCGACGCAATCGCTTCTGCCGAAAAAGTGAAGAAGGAAATGGCCCAGTTGAAGAGCGACAATGAAGCGCTTCTATCTGCTGCAAGAGAGGAGAGGGCTGCAATGCTGAAAGAAGCAAAAGACATCAAAGATAAAATGATAAACGAAGCCAAAGAAGAAGCAAAAGCTCAGGGAGCTAAAATCATTGCTGATGCCAATGCTTCTATTCATCACCAAAAAATGGCTGCGTTGACCGATATTAAAAATCAAGTAGGTAAAATGGTGGTAGAGGTGAGTGAAAAGATTTTGAGAAGAGAATTGTCTGACAAAGCGCAGCAGGAAAACTACATCAGCAAACTTGCTGAAGAAATTAAATTGAATTAAGGAGTAATTAACAATAGTTATGACGAATCCAAGATTAGCCGGCAGGTATGCGAAAAGTTTGATTGACCTCTCCATTGAAAAAAATCAATTGGAAGTTATATATGCTGACATAAAGCTGCTGGAGTCGGTGTGTAAACAAAACGCAGATTTCGTTAGCATGCTTAAGAGTCCAGTTATTCCTTCTGATAAAAAAGAAAAAATAATTGAAGCGGTAACACAAGGCAAGGTAAATGAATTGACCGCCGCATTTATGAAACTGTTGATTCAGAAAACAAGAGAATACAGTCTACCTGAAATAGTAAGTGCTTTCATAGAGCAATACAATAAAATCAACGGCATTCACCAAGTAAAGTTAACCACAGCTGTTCCCGTTAGTGAGGAGGTAAAAACAAGCATTGTAAACAAAATCACTTCCACTACCTCCATTAAAAAAATTGCTTTGGAAACTGCGGTAAAAGACGAACTCATCGGCGGCTTCACTTTGGAAATAGAAGGAACATTAATTGATGCATCTATACTCAGAGATTTGAACGATGTGAAAAAGCAGTTCAAGAACAATGAGTATATTCATGCGATAAGGTAATGACTGCCTGATGGCAGGGTTAAATAAGTTTATTGTTTAAAAGTTTAATTGTTTATAAGTTTGGTTGTTAACCCCAAACCATAAACTAACAACTCTAAACCAGCGCAGCGACCCAAACCCGCACAGCGTTCAAGACTTAGTATCTTCTTACAGGATAAACATTAAGGTTTAGAAACTTATCTCTCGGAAAAATTTGATAGGTGGAAAGTGTTGAATTGTAATCGCATGTCATGGCTTGATTCGCATCGTACTGAGTTGATGTCCAGGCATAGCCTCCAACGCTATAGCCTGCTCCACGAAGACTATTTGAAACCAACAATAACTCTTCGCTTGAGGGAAGGAACCAATCAGTATATCCATTCAAACTTAAGTTGTTGCATAATTTTGCAGCACAATTGGCATCGGTTAAATTGGATGAAATCAGTGAAGTGTTGGCCAGTCCCATTCCAAACTGGCTTAATGTTCCGGACAAAAAGGAACTATTGTTTCCCCATGCGGCTCCATTGCTCCAGCTAATATCATAGTTTAAAGTTGTCGGATGAATTTCAAGGTAACGCCATCCATCAATCGTTTCGCCCTTATCAAAGGCAACATAACCTCCAGCAGGTCCGAAATAACCCGTTGTTTTAAATTGCTGCTGTTGTCCATAAAATACATCTCCATTAAAATTAAGATTGATGTAGGCTCTTACATAATAAGTTGTGTTGGGAAGGAGATTCAAAACATTTATTTCGTAAGGAGCTGAACCAACAATATCGGTAAGCACAGTCATGTTGTTAACGGTTGGATTGGGGCTTGTACTATACACAAATCCTACTCTTGCCGAGGCACTCGAATTCTCTTGATACACTTGCCCCCTTAACAAGGCATTGTCTGTTTCAATATCGTGAACTATTGATGTAGAAACGACTTCCCCAGTTAAAAAATTTAAAGTGTTGCCGTATTGTATTCCTTTTTCATTTTCGCAATAAGCCCTAACATAATATTGGGTGTTGGGTTCAAGGTTGTTGATGTTGGTTTGAAAGGAAAAGTCACCATCAGTATCGTAATAATCTTCCAAAAAATTATTGTCTAGCCTGGTTGGATTGTCGGTTTTATTCCAGCAAACGCCTCTTTTGAATATGGCACTTCCGCCCTTGTTGCTGATGTTTCCACCCAGAATTACAATGTTTCCAGCAACAACCTGAACGGGATTTGTAGTTAGCTCAGCTAGTTCAATATCGTTTTTTAGTTTTTTACATGAGGACAAAAGGAAAATTGCAAAAAATACTTTCAAAGTAGACAGCAATACAGATTTCATGCTTGATGATTTAAGCGATTTTAAAACCGATAGTTATTTCAGCCAACTAAGGTAAATTAAAAACTTGAACCCCTAACCGCTAAACTCTAAACAAGCGAAGCGACCTAAACCCTTTCCCAACGTCCCATTTTATGGAGACATTGGGAAAAGTATTAAATCCTCATTGAACTGGTATTTAACAAGCGCAGCGAACTAGCCTTCAATAACCCCCAAGGCTTTACCGATTTTGGTGAATGCCTGAATGGCCTTATCCAGATGATGTTGTTCATGTGCGGCACTCAATTGCACCCTTATTCTGGCTTGGCCTTTGGCTACCACAGGAAAAAAGAATCCAATAACATAAATTCCCTCTTCCAGCAGTTGTGCTGCGAATTGTTGCGCCAATACAGCATCGTACAACATGATAGGAACAATAGGATGATCTCCTGGTTTGATGTCGAATCCTGCAGCAGTCATTTGGCTTCTGAAGTATTTAGTATTGAACTCCAGCTTGTCTCTTAGTTCAGTGGTTTCGCTCAACATGTCGAGTACCGCTATGGATGCACCTACAATGCTTGGAGCAAGCGTGTTGCTGAACAAATAAGGTCTGCTTCTTTGTCTCAGCATTTCAATAATTTCTTTTTTTCCGGATGTAAATCCACCACTGGCGCCACCCAGTGCTTTACCCAATGTTCCGGTTATGATATCGACTCTGCCCATTACATTTCTGTATTCATGCGTTCCTCTTCCTGTTTTACCTAAAAAACCCGAAGAGTGACATTCGTCTATCATAACAATAGCATCGTATTGATCGGCGAGGTCGCATATTTTGTCTAATTGCGCAATAGTGCCGTCCATGCTGAATGAGCCATCTGTTACAATTATTCTGCTTCTGCATCCTGCCGATTCTTTTAGTTTGGCCTCCAAATCCTCCATATTGTTATGCTCATAACGAAAGCGTTGCGCTTTGCACAAACGAACACCATCAATAATAGAAGCATGATTCAAAGCATCACTGATAATTGCATCTTCTTCGTTGAAGAGCGGTTCAAAGACACCTCCATTGGCATCAAAAGCAGCAGCATATAAAATGGTGTCTTCCGTTCCTAAAAAATCTGCAATCTTTTTTTCAAGCTCCTTATGGATATCCTGCGTTCCACAAATGAATCGCACACTGCTCATGCCGAAACCTCTGTAATCAACATATTTTTTAGCGGCTTCTACTACTTTAGGATGAGAGGAGAGACCAAGATAATTATTCGCACAAAAATTCAATACCGTTTTACCATTTACTACAATTTCGGCACCCTGCTCACTGGTAATAACTCGTTCGTTTTTAAACAATCCGGCTTCACTAATTCCTTTAAGTTCGTCTGCTATTCTGTTTATGAATTTTTGGTTCATGACTATTTGTTTTTTTGCAAAACTACTTACCTTATCACTATTTTTCAATTTTGTGTAGGGAGTGTTTATTTTCTCTTTTTACCATTTATAAAGAAAACAGATGTTGATGGCAATTTTATCAATTAACTATTCTTTTTATCAACAACCACCTAAAGATTACCTGATTTTAAAAAACTAATTTTATTTTCGTGAAGCTTATCAGATTTCATCTATGAAATATCCCATTCTTTTTGTTTGCCTTGTTTCCTTAATTGCGCTTTTCGGATTTTCCGGATCCCGTAAAATAAAGAATCACCTGTCTGCAACTTTTACTGACACCCCAAATTATTACATTGTTATAGATAAAAGTGATTTTGAATTAAAGGTGTTTGATGAAGAAGGTTGGTATGCTACTTACCCTGTGGTTTTTGGAAGCAAAGACCAGGGCGATAAATTGCGTCAGGGCGATAAAAAAACACCGAACGGAAGTTTTACCATCATCCTGAAAAAGATACATCCCAAATGGGGGCCTGAATTGTTGTTGGACTATCCGAACGAGGAAGACAAAGAAAAATTCAAAAAAAGAAAGGCAGAAGGGATTATTCCGAAAAGTGCCAAAATAGGAGACGGCATTGCCATTCATGCTACCAGGCCTCAGGAGGAGTGGACCATCGATAATTTTTACAACTGGACTGATGGCTGCATTTCTGTAAAATACACCGAGATGAAGGATCTTTTCAGTTATATCACCGTAGGCACTAAAGTGACGATTCAGCCATAAAGAGCAAGCTGCTGTCTCCGTAGCTTAAAAATCGAAAATCGTTTTCAAGGGCATAGTCATAACATTTTTTCCAGTCGTTTCCTATCGCAGCTGCCACCAACAACAGCAATGTTGATTGTGGCTGATGAAAGTTCGTGATAATTGCAGATGCTACCCTGTAGCGGTATCCGGGTGTTATTAGTAGTTGTGTTTGAATAAATATACGGTTGCTTTTTTTATGCTTCAACCAATGCAGCAAAGCTTCAAGCGCAGTTGATGCATCCAAACGCAATTCGTTCAGCGTTGTATCATAAACGTCCCATTGTCTGATGCCAATGGTTTCTTCATTGGGGTTAAGATAAGCTTTAATGCCCATCCAGTAAAGCGTTTCAATGGTTCTTAATGAAGTGGTTCCAACAGCAATGATTTTTCCTGTGTTGTTTATCAATGACTGAATGGTTTCTGTATTAACGTCAATCCATTCTGAATGCATTTCATGTCCTTCCATAGTTGAAGCCTTAACAGGCTTAAAAGTACCTGCGCCAACATGAAGGCAAACATTTACATGAGAGATGTTTTTGTTTTTGAAATCGGCAAAAGTTCTATGCGTGAAATGCAATCCGGCAGTAGGTGCGGCAACAGACCCTTCCTCTTTTGCATAAATGGTCTGGTATCTTTCGGCGTCTTTGTTTTCTGTTGTTCTTTTGATATAGGGAGGTAAGGGGATGTCCCCGGCCAGCGAAAGGATTTCCGCAAAGCTTAAATCTTCGGGAGTCCAACTGAACTCGATGATGTAGGCTTCAGGTATAGTTTCTACAACAACAGCTTTTAGTTTCGTTTTTCGGTCATGACCTATGGCCATTTCAAGAAAAGGTTCTTTCCATTTCGACATACCACCAACCATGCATTTCCATCGCGCTTTTTTCTTTTGACTCATTACAGTGGCATAATCGTTGATTTTTTCTGCGGGCTCCAAACAAAAA
>CANHMN010000130.1 GCA_947461645.1 Chitinophagaceae bacterium
GGCCTCAAAAGAAGAGGATTTTCTTTGGACAGAATCAATCATATTCTTGATGTTTATCGCATCATCTACAACAAAAACCTCAATACCTCACAAGCCTTGAATTTCATTGAAGAGGAGTTGGTAGCTTCTGATGAAAGAGATGAAATTGTAACCTTCATTCGTGAATCAGGAAGAGGAATCATCAAAAAGTTCAGCAAGGGCAGTTTGGATGAAGAATAACAATTCTGAAAAAAATCCCTCAACCCATTGATTGCCATTTTGCTTCAAACATGGAAATACAATTGTCTCATATCGGAAAACGATACAACCGGGAATGGATTTTCCGACATGTAGATTATTGTTTCAAAAGCAAGGAAAAAAACGCCATAGTAGGTGCCAACGGATCAGGAAAATCAACCCTGCTTCAAATTATTGCCGGCGCTTTGTTGCACAGTGAAGGTGAAATGACATTCACCCACTCAACCAACAACGAAATCATTAAACCTGAAACTGTTTACCAACACATCGCTTATGCAGCACCCTATCTTGAACTGCTGGAAGAAATGACAGCTAAAGAGATGTTCGATTTTCATAGCCGTTTTAAAACCATGACCACAGATTTAACAAGTGTGCTTAATACGGTAGGCTTGCAAAATGCACAAAACAAACAAATCAGGTATTTCAGCAGTGGCATGAAACAAAGGCTTAAGCTTGGTCTGGCATTCTTTAGCGATGCTTCTATTTTGTTGTTGGATGAACCTACCACCAACCTCGATCAATCAGGAATAGCAGACTACCTGCAACTGATTTCCTCACAAACCCAAAACAGAACGGTAATTATTTGTAGCAATGACAAAACAGAGTATTCTTTCTGCAATCATCTTTTGCAAATAGATCAATACAAAACCGCTTCTGTTGTTTCCTAAATATTCCTGAAAATTATCTTCTGCTGGCTATAAGCAGATTCAAATCGGTGTACTTTAAATCAAAACGTTCGCTCAGGTAAAAATTGGTTAGGCTTCCTTTAAAAAGATAGATGCCGCTTCTCACATTCATCTTGTGCCAAACCATATTATCCATTCCACCATCCTCACCAGTTTCAAGCAATAATGGCATCAATACATTGCTGATGGCCTGTGAAGCCGTTCGGGCAAATCCGCTTGGAATGTTGGGAACGCAATAATGAATGACATCGTATTTGGCAAATATGGGTTTTTCGTGAGAGGTTACAGCGCTCGTTTCAAAACAACCTCCATGATCGATGCTCACATCTACAATAACAGTTCCGGGCCTCATGTGACTTACCATTTCCTCTGATACCACTACGGGTGTTCTGCCCGCAGCTCCACTTAATGCGCCTATGGCCACATCGCAGGTTTTGAGTTGTTTGGCAAGAATCTTGGGCTCTATTACTGAAGTCCACATGCGAACACCTATGTTGTTTTGTAGTCTCTTTAGTCTGTAAATGCTATTGTCGAAAACCTTTACGCTTGCGCCCATGGCCAAGGCAGTTCTCGCCGCATATTCACCCACAATTCCCGCACCAATGATGATGACTTTTGTTGGTGGAATTCCGCTTATCCCTCCTACTAGTACACCTTTGCCATTATTGGCGTTGCTGAGGTATTGGCCGGCAATCAACATTACCGCACTTCCTGCTATTTCACTCATGCTTCTTACAATCGGATTGTGGCCACTGTCGTCTTTCAGGTTCTCGAAACTGATGGCGGTAACTCTTTTCTCCATCATTTTTTCAAGAATATCTTTTTTCATGATGGCCATATGAATGGGAGAAATAATAGTGGTATTGGGCTTAAGCAGCTCACAGTCGGCTTCGTCTACAGGAGCACTCTTTACCAAAATGCTGCAGTTGAATATTTCTTTATTGTCGTAAACAATTTTAGCTCCTGCCTCTGCATAGTCTTTGTCGGTATAGTTTGATCCTTTGCCGGCATTGGTTTCAATCATAACACCGTGACCATTAGCTACCAGTACTCCTACGGCTTCGGGCGTGAGCGCAATCCTGTTTTCGTTCAATGAGGTTTCTTTGGGAATACCAATCAATAATGATTCTCCTTTGGGTCTTACGTCGAGCTTCTCTTCAAGTGTTTCATAAGAAATGGAAGAGGAAATAAAGGGTTTTGAAGTAGCCATAGCTTATCGATTAGTGGTTACAATTTACATGATTATTTTCAGCAATCGGGTATCAGCATCCACAACATGCAAAAAACAGGATACAGTATTTTGCGGAAAAAGATCAGTTGCACGTTCCGGCCATTCCACAAAACAATAATTTCCTGAAAACAAACAATCCTCCACACCTGCAGAAAGTGCTTCATTGCTATCCTTCAGCCGATATAAATCAATATGATATAAAATACCTTTCAAAGAGGACTGATACTCGTTGATGATGGAAAAGGTAGGACTGCTGAAATGATCAGCAGCGCCCAATAATTTACATACAATTGATATGAAAGTAGTCTTGCCTGCACCCATTTCGCCGGTAAAGGTAAAGCATCGGTTAGCAGAAGTTTGTTTCAAGAACCATTCAGCCGCATGCTCAATATCATGTAAACGAAAAGTCAATTCCATGCTGTAAAGATAATTTCATATTTAGTAAAGAACTGTCCATAAGAATAAGATAATTTTACAAGATGGAAAAGGTGAATTGGAAGGTAAATGGAATGACTTGCAGCAACTGCGCGCTTTCGATAAAAAAGTACCTTGAAAAGCAAGGCGCGGATGCCATCTCCGTTAATCCCCTAGATGGTTCTGTTTCTTTTGACAATCCTGCTGCAGACAATTTTAATGTATTAAAATCGGGCCTTGCCGATCTTGGCTATCCCGTCATTGAGCAACCAGCAAACACGAATCCCAAAAAACAATTCCTGCAAAGCAACAAAAACCGTTTTTTGTTTACCCTGCCCTTTACTGCTTTGTTGATGTTGCACATGATTGACTTGCAGTTTATTCATCCGCTTCACAATCCGAATGTACAACTGTTGTTATGCTTACCTGTATTTCTGATAGGAATGAGGTTCTTTGGAAAAAGCGCTTGGAACGGCATCAAATCCGGTATTCCCAATATGAATTTGCTGGTAACAATTGGCGCATTGGTTTCATTTGTGTACAGCCTTATTGGCATGTTTTATTTTGAAGATGCCACTTATCTTTTTTTTGAAACAACAGCATCAATCATCACGCTTGTTTTTTTAGGAAATTACCTTGAAGAGTCAGCTATGCTTTCTGCCAGAAGCGCTTTGCTTTCCATTGCCAAATCCCAGAAAGTGATGGCCAACATGATTGCTTTTGACGGCGACCACAATGAACAAATTTTCAGCATAGAAAACCATTTGCTAAAGACCGGCGACCTAGTGTTGATTAAAGCAGGAGAAGGAATTCCAGCCGATTGTAAAATTTTATGGGGGGAAGCAATGGTTGACGAAGCCATAATAAGCGGCGAAAGCACCCCTCTTTTTAAAACTAAAAAAGATTTTCTCATTGGCGGAAGCATGATTCACTCTGGATTAGTGAAAGCTCAAGTAACCGCTACCGGCGAACAAACTGTTCTTTCCGGCATTCTTCAAATGGCACAGCATGCACAAGCAGAGAAACCACCATTGCAAAAACTGGCAGATAGAATCAGTGCCGTATTCGTTCCCATCGTTATTGCAATAGCATTGCTCACTTTTGCCGGAAATTACTTTTTATTGGATCAAGCAGTTAGTACAGCATTGATGCGCTCCATAGCGGTTTTGGTCATTTCCTGTCCATGCGCCATGGGATTGGCTACGCCTGCCGCCATTTCTGTTGGTATGGGAAGAGCAGCCCGAAAAGGCATTGTGTTTAGAAACGCTTCTGCCCTCGAATCTTTCAAAAAAATCAAACAGATTGTTTTTGACAAAACAGGAACACTGACCACAGGAAAATTCGACATCAATAGTTTTCACAGTACAATTGATGAATCCGAATTTAAAACATTGGTTTACTCCATGGAAAAATATGCTTCTCATCCCATCGCCAAATCCATAGTAGAAAAGTGGGCTTCGAAAACGCTGATTTCCTGGAAAAAAATAGAAGAAATAAAAGGCACTGGTGTGAGAGCAGAAGACAAAGAGGGAAACATTTATGAACTCGGCTCTGCTACATTCAGAGGAGAGGAAACAAACAACAAAAGCGCTGATATTTACCTTTATAAAAATGGGATTACGCTGGGTTGGATAGAAATCACCGACGAAATTCGAACCGAAGCCAAACAAGTCATCGATTGGCTTATTCGCAAAAACATTAAATGCATCATGCTAACGGGAGATTCTCAAAGAAAAGCTACTGAAGTTGCTCAAAAGCTGGGAATAAAAACGGTATTCTATCAACAATCTCCTGCTGCAAAACTGGAAAAAATTACAGCACTGAACAACGAATGTCCTACTGCCATGGTAGGAGACGGAATAAACGATGCACCCGCTTTGGCAAAATCAAGCTTAGGTATATCTTTGAGTGAAGCATCTGAAATGGCCGTTCAACATGCAGATGTAATCTTGATGAACAAAGGCTTACAGCACCTGCCGGAAGCTCTTGGACTAGGCAATCATACCTATTCCACCATCAAACAAAATTTATTCTGGGCCTTTGCCTACAACATCATAGCCATACCTGTTGCTTTTGGCGGATGGCTCACTCCAACTTTTTCTGCCTTGGCAATGGGCTTCAGTGATGTAATGCTCGCCCTGATTTCTTTGAGGCTGTATTTCAAAAAGGTTGTTTAATTTCAAGGCTTCCATCAAGAAATTATTTCCATGGATCAATGCAGGTTGTTGTTAAAAAAATATTGGGGACATGACCAATTCAGACCACTTCAAGCGGAAATCATTGCTGAAGTAAGAAAAGGAAATGATGTGCTTGCACTTCTGCCAACAGGCGGCGGCAAATCTATTTGCTTTCAGCTGCCAGCGCTTACCATGGAAGGAATTTGTATTGTGATAAGTCCGCTTATCGCACTCATGAAAGACCAGATAGAAGCACTTTCAAAAAAAGACATACCGTCTCTTTACATTCACGCTGCCATGAATTATGCAGAAGTAAATGAAACCTTGCAAAAAGCGGTTTATGGCAACTACAAGTTTCTGTACCTTTCGCCCGAAAGATTGGACACAGCTGCTTTTAAATCCTATCTTTCGGCAATTAAACCTTCTCTCATAGCTGTTGATGAAGCCCATTGCATTTCGCAGTGGGGTTACGACTTCAGGCCTTCCTACACCAAAATTTCAGTTTTAAGAAAGTCTTTTCCCAAAGTTCCTGTTATTGCACTCACTGCTTCTGCCACGCTTGAAGTGCA
>CANHMN010000131.1 GCA_947461645.1 Chitinophagaceae bacterium
ACAAGCTCGATGAAAAACTTCAGCTTTTCAAATGCTGTAAAGTCATTGTTTATTGTTCAGATGATTCCTTGGTGAAGCAGGCTGTTGAGCGGCATTTCGCCTCCAACCAATCAAATACATTATTGTTGGACTGGAGCAAAACGCATACTGCAAAACTAGCTGTGATAAAAATGGAAAAATCATTTCATTCAACAAAAATTGAATGCAGCTATCAAAACAAGGATTTTATTTTTACCATTCCATTTAATGATGAGGCTTCCATTTACAATGCACTTACTTGCTGTGCAGTAATGCTTTACCTTAACACAGACACAACGATCATTCAAAAAAACATGCTACAATTAAAGCCTGTAAGCATGAGGCTTGAATTAAAAAAAGGAGTGAACCAATGCTCCATCATCAACGACAGCTACAACAATGATATAGACTCTTTGAAAATGGCACTTGATTTTTTGGAGCAGCAGGAGGGCAATGCAAAAAAGACGGTCATATTAAGTGATATTTATCAATCCGGCATAAACAATTCCTTGTTGTATGGTACCATCTCCAAATTATTGAAACAAAAAAAAGTTTACCGCTTCATCGGAATTGGTTCTGAAATAGAAACCTGTAAAAACTTATTTTCTGATGTGCCTCATCTGCATTTTTATGCTTCCACTTCAGAGCTGTTGAAACATTTAAATGACATTTCTTTTTTTCAGGAAACCATTTTATTGAAGGGTGCAAGAGCTTTTGAATTTGAAAGCGTGGCTTCCAGATTGGAGGAAAAACTTCATGATACTGTTTTGGAAATCAATTTGAGTGCCATACGAAGAAACCTGCAACTGTACCGCAATAGCCTCAATAAAAGTGTAAAGCTTATGGCTATGGTAAAGGCTTTTAGTTATGGCAGTGGTAGCCATGAGATTGCCTCTTTGCTACAAAACGAATCGGTTGATTACCTTGCTGTTGCTTATGCTGATGAAGGTGTTGAGCTCAGAAAAGCAGGCATTCAACTACCTATCATGGTGATGAATCCTTCTCCTCAAAGTTTTGATGCCATTCTCGAAAATTGTTTGGAGCCAGAATTGTTTTCCTTTTCAATTCTTCATCAGTTTTCTGCCTTCCTCCAAAAAAACAATATAGATAATTATACTGTTCACCTGAAGCTTGATACTGGCATGCATCGCTTGGGTTTTATGGAAGAAGAAATACCCGCATTAACGGAAGCTTTACAAAAGAACAAATGCCTTAAAATAAAATCGATTTTTTCTCATCTTGTCGCGAGCGAACAACCTGAGGCAGATGACTTCACCAATGCACAGGCAGATTTGTTTCGCCGTATGTCCGCAAGCATAGAAAACGCAATTGGTTATACTGCAATAAAACACCTTTGCAATACCTCCGCCATCAAACGACATTCTTCATTGCAGTTTGACATGGTAAGGTTGGGGATAGGACTTTATGGCATTGATGCTCTTGGCAAACCCGAAAATGTTACCACCTTAAAAACAACAATAGCTCAAATTAAGCATGTAAGAAAGGGAGAAAGTGTTGGTTATGGCAGGAAAGCGCTTTTGTTAAGAGACTCATTCATAGCAACTGTAAGAATCGGTTATGCAGATGGATACAGTAGGTCATTGGGTAACGGAAAAGGGTGCATGTACGTAAATGGACAATTTGCACCAGTTGTTGGCAATGTTTGTATGGATATGACTATGCTTGATGTTACGGATATTTCGAACGTGCAGGAGGGTGAAGAAGTGATTGTTTTTGGCGAAAAACTTCCGGTTCAGGACATAGCTTCATGGTCGCACACCATTCCGTATGAAATTCTGACCAATGTATCCCAAAGAGTAAAAAGAATCTACTACGAAGAGTAGGATTACCTTCAAATAACAGCTTCTCAACCCGTCAAACCCCCATTTTACCCTTATCTTTGTCTCAAATGTCAAAGAAAACACACATATGGGGAATTGTGTTTTTGGTTGTTTTAGCCGACCAGTTGTTGAAGTATTATGTAAAGACCGGATTTTTACTTGGTGACCATATTTCTGTTTTCGGTGATTGGTTTCAGCTTTATTTCGTAGAAAATCCTGGAATGGCCTATGGTTGGAAGTTTGGTGGAAACTGGGGTAAAGTTGTGCTTACGGTTTTTCGTCTGTGTGCTGTGGTATTTGGCGTTTTTTACCTCAACAAAATAATCAACAAACCAGAAAAATACCATAAAGGGTTTGTTTTATGTGCCGCTTTTATTTTTGCCGGAGCATTGGGTAACCTCATCGACAGTTGTTTCTACGGATTGTTGTTCGACAAAGGGATGGTTTACAATCCCAGCTACAACGAATACCTGGGTTATGAAGGTTTGGCAACAATAAATGGAAAAGGCTATGCTTCCTTTCTTCATGGCAACGTGGTGGATATGCTCTATTTTCCTGTTTTAAGAGGTAGTTTTCCGGATTGGGTGCCTGGCTGGGGTGGACAAGAATTTGAGTTTTTCAGGCCTGTTTTTAATATAGCGGATGCTGCCATAAGCTTGGGTGTTATCACTCTTGTTCTCTTTCAAAGAAAATTCTTTCCTGAAAGCAACCAGGATGAATCAACTTCAGAAGAAAAAACGGTTGATCTTCAGTAATTTTACCTTCCAATCATTTTTCAAGTTATGAAAGCATTGAAATTTTTGTTCTTTTCCTTTTTGTGTGCTATAATATTAACTGCATGTCAAAAGCAATTGTATTTTGATTTGAACGAACAGTCAATTGGTACTTTAAAAGTACAATCCAATTTGGATTGTTTGGGTGATTCAGTAAGTGGTATATTTAAAAAAGACATTCCTTTAACTGAGTTGAATTATATAGATGTTCAAACCAACATAACCAAAGTTGGAAGATACCTCATCTATTCTGATACGGTGAACGGATGTTATTTCAGGGGAGAGGGAACCTTTTCTACAACAGGAACAAACACGGCGCGTTTGACAGGCGTTGGAATACCCATTGATACAGGCGTAAAGACCTTCAAGATTACCTATGATGCCAATCCGGGAGATTGTTTTGTTGATATTTATTTTTCACCGAGCATCAACACTACTGACGCAGTATTTACATTAGGAGGCCAGCCCAACACCTGTACAGGAGTGGTGTTAGGACCAAGTCCATACTATCCCGGGTTACCCATGACAGCAGGTAACACAGCCGCAATAGACGTTACTGTTCTTACACCAGGAAATTACAGCATCACCACCCAGGTGATCAATGGAATAAAATTTGAAGCCTCGGGTTTTTTAAACACAACGGATACCAAAATTGTTTTAACCGCTTCCGGTACACCAATCAATGGTAATGTAACAGAATATTATCCTATTAGATTCGGCGGTAACGAGTGCGGTTTATCTCTAACTTTTGGCCCAGCTGTTTCTCCTTCTACTTTTACACTAGGAAGTACTTCCGGCTGTGATGCTATGGCCTACGGAACCTATACAGAAGGCATCCCCGTAAACCAAACCAATTATGTAACTATTTCGGTTGATGTGCCTTCAACAGGATTGGGTTATTATTATATTACCACCAATACCATAAATGGAATTTCTTTTTCAGGAAGCGGTGTGTTTACTGCGCCAGGTGTTCAAACTGTAACCCTATATGCCTTTGGAACACCCTTGAATGCAGGGCCTACACCTGTAATTTATTCCATCGATCCCGGCAATGGTACAGGAACCTGCAATCTTAGTGTTTTAATTAACGGAGATTTTATTGTAGGCACATTTGATGGTCAGGTCAGGTATTTCAACCTTGGTAATGCAGTTGACCCTACAGCTTCTGCAGGCTTTGTGGGTGCAGCCTCCCCTAACACATTGAGTATCGATGGCAATACTTTCTTGTCAACAGACAATCCATCTATTCGAATATTCTTTAACAATGTTATTACTATAACTGACAATACCACTTATATTTCTTCAACACTTCCAACCAACAGGCAACTGACTTGTACGTTCAGGGATGAAAGTGGAAATATTTTTACGGGAGGAAATGACCCTGCTGAACCATTCACATTAAATATCATTTCGATTCAGGGAAGATGCACGGGTACTTTCTCAGGAGTACTAAAATATAACGGTGGAGCTCAAACGATAAATGTTACCAACGGTGCTTTTGATGTACACTTCAGGCCGTAAAAGCAATTTGTTTCTTTTATAAGTTTTATTTCAGCAGAAAAGCCGCTATTTAGCGGCTTTTCTCTGTTAAGAAGATTAGTATTGTAAACAATGGTAGTGGTATTATAACTTACCAACCATATTTGCCGGTATCACCCATTGGTCAAATTCTTCTGGAGTAAGGTATCCAAGTTTAACTGCCATTTCTTTTAAAGTTGAACCTTCTTTATGAGCTTTCTGTGCAATTTCAGCAGCTTTGTAATAACCAATTTTGGTATTTAAAGCGGTTACCAGCATAAGAGAATTGTCTACATGTTTTTTTATGTTGGCTTCTATTACGTCAATACCTGTAGCACATTTGTCATTGAAAGAAATGCATCCGTCACCAATAAGTCTTGCGCTGTGGATGAAATTATAGATCATAACAGGCTTGAAAACATTTAGTTCAAAATGTCCGTTGCTTCCGCCGATCGAAATAGCAACATCATTACCCATTACTTGAGCGGCAATCATAGTCAATGCTTCGCATTGGGTAGGATTTACTTTTCCGGGCATGATAGAAGAGCCGGGCTCATTATCAGGAATAAACAATTCACCAATTCCACTTCTTGGGCCCGACGACAACATTCTGATATCGTTGGCGATTTTCATTAAACTTACTGCAACCGTTTTTAAGGCACCATGTGCTTCTACAATAGCATCGTGTGCAGCCAGCGACTCAAATTTGTTTTCTGCTGTCACGAAAGGCAAGCCGGTGAGTTTTGCTATATGCTTTGCTACATTTTCAGCATAGCCATCAGGAGTGTTGATACCAGTTCCAACTGCAGTGCCTCCAAGCGCCAGCTCACTTAAGTGAGCCAAGGAATTTTTAATTGCCCTTAATCCATGATCCAATTGTGATACATAACCGCTGAATTCTTGTCCAACAGTCAATGGTGTTGCATCCATGAAATGGGTTCTTCCAATTTTCACAACATGCATAAATGCCAAGCTTTTTTCTGCAAGGGTGTTGCGCAGCTTTTCAATTCCGGGAATGGTTGTTTCTACCAGAATCTTGTATGCTGCAATATGCATGGCTGTTGGAAAGGTATCATTGCTGGATTGAGATTTGTTTACATCATCGTTAGGATGAAGGAA
>CANHMN010000132.1 GCA_947461645.1 Chitinophagaceae bacterium
CCTGTCCGGATTGCAAAGGCCTAGGTAATGTTTATCAGATAGATATGAAGGCTGTTATTCCTGATGACTCAAAATCTGTTAACGAAGGAGGAATCGTTCCCATTGGTGAAGTTAGAGAGGCACAGTCCTTCAAACAGGTACAGCAACTTTCAAAGAAATACAAAATAAACCTTGACAAGCCCGTTAAAGAATTAACTGAGCAATCAATGAACCTGTTGCTGTTTGGAACTATTGAGCCTGATGATAATCCAACACGGATAATGGATTCGGAAAACGAAAGCGCAACGGACACATTTAATGAAGGTATGTATGAGGGTGTTATCAACATGATGCGTCGTTGGTTCAACTCAACCTCCATCACAGATGCCATGCGTGAGTGGACGGAAAAATTCATGTTATTGAAAACCTGTTCAACATGCGAAGGAAAAAGATTAAAAAAAGAAAGTTTGTGGTTTAAGATTGACAACAAGAACATCGCCGAATTAAGCGATATGGATTTGTTGGACTTAGGCCTTTTTTTTGCTGATATTGAGAAGCGCTTGAGCAACAAGCAAAACAGCATTGCTAAAGATGTATTGAAAGAAATTAGAGAGCGGTTGCAATTTTTACTTGATGTTGGCCTGACTTATCTTACCTTAAACAGGCCATCTAAAAGCCTTAGTGGTGGAGAATACCAGCGCATCAGGCTTGCTACGCAAATAGGTTCTCAGCTGCAGGGCATAACTTATATTCTTGATGAGCCAAGTATTGGTCTTCATCAGCGCGACAATCAAAAACTCATTTCAGCATTAAGCAACCTTAGAGATATTGGCAACAGTGTATTGGTAGTGGAACATGACAAAGAAATTATGTTGGCTGCAGACTACCTTATCGATATTGGTCCTAAAGCCGGCAGGTATGGAGGAAACATTGTTTCGATGGGAACACCTAAGGAGGTTATTAAAAGTAATTCTGAAACTGCTCAATACCTCAATGGTAAAAAAAATATTTCCATCCCAAAAGAGAGAAGAAAAGGCAATGGTTTGCATATTGAGTTGAAGGGCGCCAATGGGCACAATTTAAAAAAAGTTGACGTAGTCTTTCCGTTGGGGAAATTGATATTGGTAACCGGTGTTAGCGGAAGTGGAAAATCTACATTGATCAATGAAACGCTTTATCCGATTTTGAATCAATTTTGTTACCATTCCAAGACTCCTCCGTTAGAATACAAGTCTGTAAAGGGTTTGGAACATATTGATAAAGTAATTGAAATCGACCAGAGCCCGATTGGAAGAACGCCGAGAAGCAATCCGGCTACTTACTGTGGATTTTTTACCGACATCAGAACGCTTTTTGCATCAGTGCCTGAAGCAAAGATAAGAGGGTACAATGCCGGTAGGTTTTCTTTTAATGTAAAGAGTGGAAGATGTGAAACTTGTGAGGGTGGAGGAATGAAAGTGATTGAAATGAATTTTTTGCCCGATGTTCTTGTGCATTGTGAAAAATGCAACGGCAAAAGATACAACAGGGAAACGCTCGAAATTAGGTATAAAGGAAAATCTATTTCGGATGTGTTGGATATGACAGTAGATGATGCTGTTGAATTTTTCAATGCAGTCCCATATATCTACCGAAAAATAAAAGTCCTTCAGGAAGTTGGCTTGGGTTACATCACGCTTGGTCAGAGTGCTGTTACATTAAGCGGTGGTGAGGCACAGCGTGTAAAATTAGCTACTGAATTGGCTAAAAAAGATACCGGTAAAACATTTTATATTCTTGATGAACCAAGCACGGGACTTCATTTTCAGGACATCAATCATTTATTGGATGTGCTGAACAAATTGGTTGACAGAGGAAACACAGTGTTGGTGATTGAACACAATCTTGATATGATAAAAGTTGCAGATTACATTATCGATATCGGACCTGAAGGAGGTAACGGTGGGGGAGAGGTGCTTTTTGAGGGTACACCCGAGCAAATGAAAAATTGCAAAAGAAGTCATACTGCGAGGTTTGTGGTGGAGGAGTTGGGGCAAAAGGTTTAATGAGTTCAATGCCTGCCTACCGTCAGGTAGGGGTTCAATGGATTCGATTAGTTCAATGGGTTTTTGCCTTCAGGCAGGGGTTCAAAAGGTTCAATAAGTTGTATTAAAATAGAAGAATATCAAAGTTTAACAAAGCAGATACTTCTCATGACTCCCCTCTCACTCGGGAGAGGGGTTGGGGGTGAGGTGATAGAAGTTCAATTGGTTCAATGATTTTTTTACAAAGTTGTTTTGTATACCATCTCAATATGAGGAATCCCATCCTCTAAGTATTCTTCGCTGGATCTGAAGAATCCGAGGTTGGTGTAGAATTTTTCTAAGTAGAGTTGTCCGCCAATTTTTATGGTATTGACATTGAATTGAGATTTGGTTTTTTCAATGGCTTTTGTCATCAATTCTTTACCGTAGCCAAATCTTCTGAAGTCAGGATGAGTGATTACTCTTCCAATACTAGCTTCTTCATAAGAAATACCGGGAGCAATTATTCTTGCATAAGCAACAAGTATATTTTTTTGCCAGCCACAAAGATGCCAGCAATCAATGTCTTTTTCATCGGTATCAAGATAAACGCATTGTTGTTCAACCACAAAAACTTTGTTTCTCAAATCAAGAATGGCGTAAAGCTCTTTATTGGTTAGTGCAGTGAAATGATTGTATTCCCAATTCAATATGCTCATGTAAAGTTGTTTATCAGTAGCTGTAAATATCTTTCCAACGATCTTTTAAAAATTTTCTTATTTCTTCTTCTCTTGCATTTTTTTGAGGAGAATAAAACCTTGTACCAGTAATGGCTTCCGGAAGAAATTCTTGTAACACAAAATTATTTTCATAATGATGGGCATATTGATAGTTTTTACCGTAATCCATATTTTTCATCATTTTGGTTGGTGCATTTCTCAGGTGAAGGGGCACAGGTAAATCTCCTTTTTTTCGCACATTATCCAAAGCATCTTCAATGGCCATATAAGAAGCGTTGCTTTTTGGAGAGGTTGCCAGATAGATGGCGCATTGAGACAGAATAATTCTGCTTTCAGGATATCCGATTATGTTTACAGCCTGAAAAGTGTTGTTGGCCAATAGTAAGGCATTAGGATTGGCGTTGCCTATGTCTTCACTAGCAAAGATTACCATTCTGCGTGCGATAAATTTCACATCTTCACCTCCTTCAATCATTCTGGCTAACCAATACACTGCTGCATTGGGGTCGCTTCCTCTCATGCTTTTGATGAACGCTGAAATGATATCGTAATGTTGTTCTCCTTTTTTGTCGTACAACGCAATTTTATGTTGAGCAATGGCCATCACCTTTTCGTCGGTAATTATTTCGTTATCCGCTAGTTGATTGCAAACAATTTCAAGAAGATTGAGCAATTTTCTTGCATCTCCTCCTGCAATTCTGATGAGAGCTTCATGTTCACTCAGGTTGATGTTTTTGTGCGACAACATTTCATCATCCTTAAGTGCTTTTTTCAGAATATTGATTTGTTCTTCTTCATCAAGCGGTTTTAAAACATAAACCTGACATCTACTTAGCAAGGCGCTGTTCACTTCAAAAGAAGGGTTTTCTGTAGTAGCGCCAATAAGTGTGATTATGCCTTTTTCAACTGCGCCCAATAGCGCATCTTGTTGTCCTTTGTTGAATCGGTGAATTTCATCTATGAAAAGTACAGCACCTTTTTGTTCATTTGCTTTTTCAATAACTTCTCTGATGTCTTTTACTCCTGACGAAATAGCACTTAGGGTATAGAAAGGCTGTTGTAATGTGTGAGCGATAATTCCGGCTATAGTTGTTTTGCCCACTCCAGGCGGCCCCCATAATATCATGGAAGGTATTTGCTGTTGGTCTATGGCTTTGCGAAGAATGCTGTCTTTTCCCGTAAGATGAGCTTGTCCGAATAAATCTTCGAGTTTTCGGGGTCTTAATCTTTCGGCCAAAGGAGCATTGTTCATTTGCGTTTCAATAAATGGACAGTAGTTACTATTCGCTTTTCAAATTAAGTTTGATTTGTAATTCCTCAAACTGTTTATGGTCAATTGCAGAAGGGGCGTCAATCATTACATCTCTTCCGCTGTTGTTTTTAGGAAAAGCGATGAAGTCGCGAATGCTTTCGCTTCCTCCCAATATTGAACACAAACGATCGAAGCCGAATGCGATACCGCCATGAGGTGGTGCGCCATATTCAAATGCTCCAAGCAAAAATCCGAATTTATGTTGTTGTTCTTCTTCATTCATTCCCAATGCCGCAAACATTTTTTGCTGTAATTCTTTTTGATAGATCCTGATGCTTCCTCCTCCAATTTCATTTCCATTAAGTACCATGTCGTATGCATTTGCCTTGATGTTGGCGTATGGATGCTTCAGGTATTCAGCTGGGTTTTCAATAACAGGATTATTGTTGATCATGGTTGAAATATCTGAAGGTTTTGGAGAAGTAAAGGGATGGTGTCTTGCTACCCATCTGTTTTCTTCTTCAGCGTATTCAAACAATGGAAAGTCTAGTACCCACAATAGTTTGAACTCATCAGGTTTTCTTAATCCTAATTGCTGACCTAAATGCAGTCTCAGTTCACTAGTGGCTTTTCTGGTTCGCTCTTCAGCCCCGGCAAGAATTAAAATCAAATCTCCGGGCTTTGCATGAGTTGCTTCAGCAATGGCCTTAAGTTTTTCTTCTGAATAGAATTTATCAACACTGCTTTTGTATGTGCCATCGGTATTGCATTTGATAAAAACCATTCCTTTCATGCCAATTTGTGGTCGTTTAACCCATTCCGTTAGTTCGTCTGTTTGCTTACGGGTGTATTCGCTGCATCCTGGTGCGGCAATGGCAATAACCGTTTCAGCTTCATCAAACACTTTGAAATCTGCACCATTGATTAAAGCAGAAATATTTTCTTGTTGAGGAAAAGTATGTGCAGGAAATTTCAGATTGCAAAGTTTCATATCGAAACGAATATCAGGCTTGTCATTACCATAGGTCCACATCGCCTGTTCCCATGTCATTCGTTCAACTTTGTCTGTATAGTTGATGTTTTTTACATCATGAAAAACCCTTTTGATGAGGTTTTCAAACATGTTCAAAATGTCTTCTTGCTCCACAAAGGCCATTTCACAATCTATTTGGGTGAATTCAGGTTGTCTGTCTGCACGCAAATCTTCATCTCTAAAGCATTTTACTATTTGATA
>CANHMN010000133.1 GCA_947461645.1 Chitinophagaceae bacterium
GGGAATAATGAATCGATCTGATGTTTTTATCAATGGTGATGGAGAGCAAACACGCGACTTTACCTATGTGGAAAATGCAGTTCAGGTTAACATTAAAGGAATGCTGACTGAACAAGAAGAGGCATTCAACAAAGTATATAACGTAGCTGTTGGTGAGAGGTATTCAGTGAATCAGTTGTACAACATCTGCGTTCAAGCATTGAAGAGCGACTGGAGGCCTGTTTACCGAGCCCCAAGGGAAGGAGATGTTCGCGACTCGCTTGCAGACATATCGCTTGCAAGCTCTTTATTGGGATACCAGCCTGTTACAAAATTCGAAAAAGGCCTAAACGAAACCATTACATTCTTTAAAGAAATTTATTCTTGATTTATGCCGTTCATACAAACCGAATTTCCGGGATTACAAATTTTTGAGCCAAAAGTATTTGAGGACAGCAGGGGTTATTTTTTCGAAAGTTACAACAAAGAAACCTGTGCTTCAGGCGGTATAAACACCGTTTTTGTGCAAGACAATCAGGCACGTTCCGTTTATGGTGTTGTTAGAGGCTTACATTACCAGCTTAATCCTCAAGCACAAACCAAATTCATTAGAGTATTGAGTGGAACTATCCTCGATGTTGTTCTCGATATTAGAGCAGGATCACCAACCTACGGAAGGCATTTCGCTATTGAACTTTCTGCTGAAAACAAAAGGCAATTGTATATCCCGCATGGTTTTGCCCATGGATACTCTGTATTGAGTGAAACCGCTGAAGTGTTTTACAAATGCGATGCTTTGTATAATAAGGATCTTGAGGCAGGCATTCAGTTTTACGACCCTGCTTTACAAATAGATTGGAAAATTCCCTCCGAAAAACAAATCATTTCTGACAAAGACAAACAGCACCCGACATTTGAAAACTGCAGGAACAACTTTATTTTTTAATTCCCTAAACTAACAACATTGGCGAAAAAAATATTGGTAACAGGAGCAAATGGCCAGTTGGGGATGGAATGCAGGGAGCTCAGTAAAATGGCATCTGATGCCGAATTTATTTTTGTATCGAGAGCTGAATTGCCTATTGATGATCCAGCTGCAGTGTCGACTTTTTTTTCAAACCATGGGATAGATTATTGCATCAATTGTGCTGCTTATACTGCAGTTGATAAAGCTGAAACTGAGATTGACCAAGCCTTTTCCATTAATGCTGATGCAGTTGCTCATCTTGCAAAATGTTGCTTTGAGAACAACGCAGTTTTTATACACATCTCAACCGATTATGTTTTTGATGGTAAAAACAGCAAAGGTTATATAGAAACGGATACTACAGGTCCTTTGAATGTGTATGGCAAATCAAAATTGGCCGGCGAAATAGCTGCTATGAAGGCTAATCCGCAATCCATCATCATAAGGACATCATGGGTTTACAGCAGCTTCGGAAATAATTTTGTGAAGACAATGATGCGTTTGATGAAAGAAAGAGAAAGCATTAATGTGGTAAACGATCAAATAGGCAAACCAACCTATGCGGCAGATTTGGCTGCAGTAGTTTTTCGAATCGTTTTTTCGGATAGTGGCATTGCTCCTGGTATTTATCATTTTGCCAATGAAGGGACAATTTCCTGGTATGAATTCGCTTGTGAAATCAAAAGAGTCGGCGGATTTTCATGCGCTGTTCATCCAATACCTTCTCCCGCTTATCCTGTACCTGCAAAGCGCCCCGATTTTTCCATACTGAATACAGATAAAATAACTGCTGCATTAAGCCTTTCCATTCCAAAATGGGATGATAGTCTTCGCCAATGCATGTCTTTGCTTTTATAACAGCCCTGTTTCAAAAGGCTCAATTTTTATCATTATGAACATATTCGATACGAAAAGCAAAGTCATTGTTACCTGCAGCAATCGACTCTCTCCATTTTTACAACAAGAAATCGAAGAGTTGGGTTACAGTCCAGAAAGAGTTTTTAAAACCGGTGTTGAGTTGATGGGGGATTTAAAGGATTGCATCAAACTGAACATTCATCTTCGTTGTGCAAGCCAAGTGTTGTTTTCGCTAAAAAAGTTTGTTGCCTACAATGCTGATGATTTGTACAAAGAGTTGAAAAAGATTTCATGGGAACATATTATTCCGCAAGATTCTTACTTTTCCATCAGCAGCAACGTTACCAATGAAACCATAACCAATAATTTGTTTGCCAATGTTAAGGTTAAAGATGCTATTGCAGACAGGTTCAGAGAAACTAAAGGCAGCAGGCCTGACTCCGGACCAGAGTTGAATGCTGTTGTAGTGCATTTGTATTGGAAGGAACAACTTGCAGAGATTTTCATAGATACCAGTGGAGAAACTTTATCTAAGCATGGCTACCGAAAAATACCGGGTAAAGCACCCATGCTTGAGTCGCTTGCAGCTTCTACATTGAGGGCTGTGCAATGGGACAGGCAGGCTGTATTTATCAATCCGATGTGTGGTTCAGGAACAGTTGCCATAGAGGCCGCGATGCTGGCAACCAACAGAAAGCCCGGTTTATACAGAAACAACTATTCATTCATGCACTTATGCGGTTATGATGAATTGATGTATCAACAACTTTTTTCAGCGATGGAATCGCAAGTTATCTCTGGTTCAAAAGTAAAAATAATTGCTTCCGATTTGAGTGAAGATGCTGTAAACATATCAGCAGTAAATGCAGGCATAGCCGGTGTTGAGGAATTGATAACTTTTGAACAATGCGATTTTGCATCTACATCCATTCCGGAGAATGGCAATGGGGTTGTTTTTTTTAACCCTGAATACGGCGACAGACTTGGTGAAGAAATAGCTTTGCAGGAAACCTACAAAAGAATGGGCGATTTTTTAAAGCAAAGCTGTAAAGGCTACATGGGTTATATTTTTACAGGCAATTTGGAGTTGGCTAAAAAAATAGGACTAAAGCCTAAAAGAAGGATTGAATTCTTTAATGGTAAAATAGATTGCAGACTGCTGGAATATGAGTTGTATGCAGGCAGTAGAGAGAAGAATATAGAAGGGCTTTAACAACTTTATATCGCTTCCTTTTTGAACTCTTTCCAACGTCCCTGTATGGAGACATTGGAAATAGGAGGTTGGTAAATATGAATCTCATTCCAACTTCTCAGAAAAGACACATTGAAACTGTTAAACTTCTTGAACCCCTGCCGGCTGTCAGGCTGGCAACTCTTTCCAACGTCCTTGTTCGGAGACATTGGAAAGAGAATATTGAGCATTGAACCTTTTGAACTCCTGCCTGCCGTCAAATCTAAATCCTTAAATTTTAATCACTCAAATGAATTATTTCCCCTTTTTGCTTGATCAAAAAGGGGAGAAAAAATCAAGTTCGCTTGAGGCATTGATCTTCGAGCACCACTCCAAAAAGCAGGCCGTCGCTCTTGGCTCATCGCTTCGCTTTTTCTTCGCTATGCTTGCAAGCGAACGGGTTTTCTTTAAAACCTATAAACCCTAACCCTAAACCTCTAAACCCTAAACCTCTAAACCCTAAACTTTACTTCCCGCTAATAGGTGAATGAGGTCTTAACGTGTTTTGTTCCAACAAAAAAGCGCCTCTAGATGAAGCGCTTTCTGCTTAAATATTAACCGTGCTTACAATCCCATCTTAACTTTAAGATTGGCGTCGATAGCGTCTAAAAATTCTTCAGTGTACAAATAGTGTTCGCCATGATTCACTTTATTGCCATGGATACAAACAGCTAAATCTTTGGTCATTTTACCACTTTCTACGGTTTCGATACAAACGGCTTCCAAGGCGTTGCAGAAATCAATCAGCGGTTGATTGTTGTCAAGCTTTCCACGAAATGCCAACCCTCTTGTCCATGCAAAAATGGAAGCGATAGGGTTGGTGCTGGTTGGTTTTCCTGCTTGATGATCGCGATAGTGACGAGTAACTGTACCATGTGCAGCTTCAGATTCCATGGTTTTGCCATCAGGTGTTACCAATACAGAAGTCATCAAACCAAGCGATCCGAAACCTTGAGCAACGGTATCACTTTGAACATCGCCATCATAATTTTTACAAGCCCAAACAAAATTGCCATTCCATTTTAAGGCACTGGCTACCATGTCATCAATCAATCTGTGCTCATAAACAATCCCTGCTGCTTCAAATTGCGGCTTGAATTCGTTTTGGTAAACCTCTTCAAAAATATCTTTGAATCTTCCGTCGTATTTTTTCAGGATTGTATTCTTGGTAGAAAGGTACAGCGGCCATTTTTTGCTCAATGCCATATTAAAACAGCTTCTTGCAAATCCAAAGATACTTTCGTCTGTGTTGTACATGCATAATGCAACGCCATCACCTTTGTAGTTGTACACTTCAAAAACCTGCGGCTCACCACCGTCTTCGGGTGTAAAGGTCATGGTAAGCTTTCCTTTTCCTTTTATAACGGTATCGGTTGCACGATATTGATCGCCAAAAGCATGACGACCTACGATAATTGGCGCTGTCCAGTTGGTTACAAGTCTGGGCACATTTTTCATAACAATAGGCTCTCTGAAAACGGTGCCATCCAAAATATTGCGAATGGTTCCATTGGGGCTCTTCCACATTTGTTTGAGCTTGAATTCCTTAACGCGCGCTTCATCAGGAGTAATGGTTGCACATTTTATTCCAACACCACAATCTTTGATGGCATTTGCAGCATCTATAGTTATTTGATCATTTGTTAGATCTCGCGATTCCATGCCTAAGTCATAATATTGAATAGGTACATCGAGGTAGGGTAGAATGAGTTTGTCTTTAATGAATTTCCAGATAATCCTGGTCATTTCATCGCCGTCAAGTTCAACAACGGGATTGGCAACTTTAATTTTAGGCATATGTTCTTGATTTTGAACAACAAAATTAAGATAATCATCCGATAGCCAATGAAATTAAGAGGAATAAATACCTACGATAAAAGGGGGTTTCAGTGCTTTTTCTAGCTTTTTTCCTCCCAAATACCACACAAATGAACTATGGTTTCAGAAGCTTTAAGCATGTCGTTAACGCCAATCCATTCTAGTTTGCTGTGGATGTTTTGCATGCCTGTAAAGATGTTCGGACTAGGTAAACCCATGTAGCTTAATCTGCTGCCATCTGTACCTCCACGAATACTCTCCTTAATTACAGTTAATCCGGCTCTTTTAATGGCTTCTTCTGCGTAAGCTGCTA
>CANHMN010000134.1 GCA_947461645.1 Chitinophagaceae bacterium
CCTACCGAATCAATTGCAGACATCGTTAGCGGTAATCCAAATTTCTCAACGCTGTTGGCTGCTGTGGTTAAGGCAGACTTGGTGTCTGTTTTTTCAGGTAGCGGAAACTATACTGTTTTTGCACCAACTAATGATGCGTTTGCAGCTGCGGGCCTAACACCTGAAGTGATTAATGATCCTTCACTTCCTGTTGCTGCTGTTGTTGCTATTTTGAAAGCACACGCAATTGGAACAAACGTTTTTGCAAGTGATTTAATTCAAGGCTCAACTGCAGCAACGTTACAACCAAATGCTACCCTTACCATTGGAACCAACCCTCCATCCATAAAGCTTGTTGGGGGTGTCAATACTGAGGCTTCTAATATAACTGCAGCAAACATTGTTACTACCAATGGTGTAATACATGTAATTGATAAAGTACTTCGATAAGATATTTTTTATATCAAAAAGGGCTGTCTCCTCATATAAGAGACGGCCCTTTTTTATTTCGGTTTTATGCTACAGCACAAAGGGGTTTGTGGAAGGAGGTGCAACTGTTGAAAACCAGCTGATGGTGTTGTGGCTTTTGGTTTTACAAAACAAATGTTTATGGAAACCTAGTTATCCTTGAGTTCGTTGTTAATGTCTTCTTTTGAATTCACGCTTTTAAAAAGCTCATAGTAAAAACCAACTACAAAGAATTTCCGACCTGTTTCATCATTTATCTTGTAGTCTAACTGATGAAGATATCCTAACTGTAGGGTAGTCGCTTTTGATGTTTTAATATTGAAAGTGTATTGCAAACGATTTCTTTCAAAATAAGGTTCTTTGTCTGTGAAAAAAAGCTCATTGCTCACGCTTACTTGAAAGGGTTTGTAATTGTTTTTTGTTTTTCCAAAAGGCAAAGAGATGCTGGGTCTGTATCGGAACCTGTTTCTGTATCCGTTGCTGGTAAAACGGAACTCTGCTCTGTAACGTTGCTCGATTTTGAATTTCCCGATAGATTGAAATAGCGTTACCTGTGGCCAAAGCCTAAACTCGTCATTGTTTTTGGGTAAAACAAAATCACCGCCTTCTTTATAGGTTTGATAGCTGCCCATGCCTAAAGTCAGCTTCATGTTTTTGTTGTACTTATAATTCACGCCACCCTTGTATTCGTAGTAATGAAAGTCACCATAAAATTGTAATGAACGCAATTGCGCCTCAGCGAAGGCACTCCATTTTTCATTAGGGGTGTATTTCAAATTCACAATATTCCAGCTGCCCAAATCAATACCCTGAGCAGCAGATTTGTTAGTATTTGTAAAAAGAAACATCACAACAAGAAACAACAATCTCATTTTATGATAAGTTTTTGGACAATTCATTTCTTGAATTTACATTGACAAAAATAAACAAGCCCCATATCTATATTTTAACCAGCTTCTAAATATGGGATGGGATCATTTACAACTAAGCAACTTAGTTAAGTTTAGCATTACGCTATACCTATCCAGTCAATTAACAAATCGAATGCTTCATTTTTCTTATTTGCAATTAAAAAACTCATTTGTTCAATGTTTTCAAAATTGAAATTCGGGATATTTAAATTACGACCACGAAACTGAGGATAAAAATCATCGATTTCCAACTTAATCTCTTCCCATTCTCCCGATGTGTTAAATCGGTGTACATAAGACTCATATTGTGAGACGGCGCCCTTTAAGCGAAATTCATATTGTCTCCCATCTCCCTTTACACGTAAAACAATAAATTTATTTTTCTCCACTAATTTTATTTTTGTGTTCAATTGTATTGATGCAAATCCACCGTTGTTTTCTAATGAAACCTGACCCGAAAAATGTCCATGCCCTTCCTCGGTAACCACCAACGAGCTTTTAGATATGCCTCCCATCACATCATCGTTTACTAAATTCCATTCCTTAACATCTGATTGTTTAGAGAAATCATAAATCGTTTCGGTGTCTGTTCCCACGGCAATAACAAGTAGGAATAAAGTAAATAGCAGCTTCATCTTTCGTATTTAGGTTTGTATTTTTTAAAAGTAGTCTATTGTCTTGTTAAAACTAAATTTAAGCAATACTCTTCTAAACGGAGCCCCGTCGATTGATCAATTAAACTCAGCACTTATGGTTCTTTATTGTTTTTGTTAAATGAGTAGTTTAAAGCAGCATAGATAAAATGAAGTTGAATAAAATTATATCGATTCGTTCCGTTTGCCCCGCCTTCAAGCAGCCTATAGCCAAAGTTTCCTTGTAGGTTCTTGGTGAAGCTGTATCTTCCAGATAAGGAAAGGTCAATTGCTCTGCCTTTACTTGCAGCTAAACCTTCTCCAAAAAAATCAACACTCATTTTTTGAGATATATCCCAATTTGCTATTAGGTTGATAAGAGGAACGAATCCAACACTAAAACTTTCACTTAAAAGTTCTCTGTTCTTCAATGAAAATCCTGCATCTCTAATTTTTGCAGACAAGCCAAGACCAAATTTAAAATTGTCTTTGCTTATGATTCTTCGATTATAGCTAAAGCGGTAAGAATTAAACTTGTAAACAACTTCTGTTGGTATGTTAGCCTTAAAGTTTTTCCCATCAAATAGTATGTCCCTTTCTATTGTTCCGGTTTCTATAATTTTTAAGGGAGCATAAAGAAATGAAAAGTGATTTTTCCCCTTTGATAAATATCCAGCGCGCAACCTCACAAACGGACTCACTGGAGTCTGAAAATCATTTTTCAGAGAAAATAATGTTCCATTATTGCCGTTGCGAATATCATTAATAGCTGTAAAGAATGCTCCTGATTCAAGATTAACGAAAGCCTGAGCATTCGTAGACAAATTGGAAATCAAACAAACAAAAAGAATCAAATGTCTTGACAGGAAAACAAGCTTAGAAGTCAAGTGATTCATGTGGGGCTCTTATTTTTTTGAAGGGCGTTGATTGATATTTTGTGACGGTTTACAGCTACAAGAAGTTGGCGATTTCGGAGACGAAAACTGTCTACCACCAATGAACTTCATACGAAGCACAAAACTTCATTTAACCACTGAACCGCCAATTTCTTGTAGGTGCTGTAATAAGTCGTTTTTCTTTCAATCATTATCTTAAAAGTGTAATTGAACTATGAATGCTTTTTTTCGGCTGCGAAGGAAATTTATATGTTATCAAATAAATATAAACTCCCGATGGACAATCAGCACCTTTAAATTTTCCATTCCATTTTTGAAATTGATTAGTTGTTTTAAAAATCAATTGCCCCCATCTATTAAAAATTAAGAACTCATAATGCTGAAATGTACAGATAGATAATGGACAAAACGCATCATTTTTGCCGTCACCATTTGGAGTAAATGCGTTTGGAACATATAATCGACAAACTTCTGTAATGCTGTCACAGTTTCTTATTGTGAGGGTTTTAAATATGGTGTCAATACCACAAGCATTGGTAAGTATTGCCCGAACATTATAATTGTCAATTTGTGAAAATGTGTGATTGACATTGAAGCCAGTCGCTGTATTACTAGCACCCGATACTGGGTCGTCAAAGTTCCAGCTAATACTTGAAATGCCTGAAGTGTCTTGTATTGAAAATTGAGTAGCATTTCCCAAACAGGAATCCGAATAAGCAATGATGTTTGAATTGAACAATGCTGTATCATTTGGGTAATACACCCATTTGGGTAATGCAGAGCTCCCACCCCATGATGGTCCGGTGGCTATTACACTTGTTTGATAACCGCAAGCTGCACCCAAGTTATTAGGACAATTAATTGCGTCAATTGTAAAGTTAGAAGCGACATATATTTTTTCATCTATTCCTAATTGTAAAACCCCGCCTACTGTTGCAACCTGGTATGCGGAGTTTTGGATAGCCAGAGCTGTTGTTTGTGTAAGATCTAATTGAATAATTGAATAAAAATCACTAAAATACAACAGCTTGCCGTCAGGAGAAAATTCAATGCCATAAGCATTGCTTGGCAAATTAAAATTCAAGGTTATGGGATTTGATAATACCCCTGTTGCATTATCAAAATCAAACAGCTCAATATCTGAATCGTCACTAATTCCCATAGCAACTTTATTGAACTGTTTGTTAATTTTAATATGCCCCTGGTTTATTTGAAATGAACTACCAACCGTGGAAACAACCGGTGTATTTTGAATTCCAGCATTATTTATTCTAAAGGAATAAAAACTACTGTTCGTATTATTATGAGTTAATAACCAATAGCTTTGACCATCCGAGGCTGGAACCAATTCTAATCTTTCTTCGTTAGTTTGAAACAAAAAAATATTTTTTTGGCCTGCAACAATATCACCTAATCCGCCATTCAGCGTCATATCAACAACACTATACCTCACTCCATTATTAGAGGTAAATTCGTCTACCGTTATGATGTAGTAAAGATTACTGCTTCCGGGTTTTGGAACAATAACAGCAGCAGTTGTGGAAGACAAAGTGACTCCGCCTAACAAACCTGTACCATTAGGCATTATCTGATTGTTAGCATTCCAAACGGTTACTCCATCTGTATAAAATAATAGTGCCCCTGTTACTCTATCGGCTACAGATGCACTGCCTTCAGTAGCTGCAATAACGCAACCATTAACAAAACTTGGCGGTAGGGTATTAAAATCAATTGCTCCCGAATTTCCAAAACGCCACTGGTTGTTTTGTTTTTGGGCAAAAGCGTTGTTGCATATCATTAAGATGATAAACAATACTAGGTGTTTCAGAATTTTCATCATTTATTTTAATTGCAGTCAAACATTACTGTTTTACTTAAAACAGTAATGTGTCATGTTTTGTTTTAAAATGGCTTATAACGTTTTGCAGATTTGCGTTGGGCGGGATTTTTACCACTGAATTTCATGCGGAGCACAAAACCGCAACTTTTGGGTAGGGGTTGTCAGCCACAGTTCATATTATTTCATTTAAGCTATTGTCATTCTGTAATATATTTTCACTTGATTCATATAATGAAGATGCGGCCTTGTTAATTTTATCGACCGACACTTTTTTCCATTGATTAATATCTGAGTTGAAATTGGAATTGAATATCAATTTCGAC
>CANHMN010000135.1 GCA_947461645.1 Chitinophagaceae bacterium
AACAACGATAAGCTAGGCGACGTACTAGAACTTTTGCTTGAAATTAGAAAAGAAGCCAAGCAGAAAAAAGATTTTGCTACATCGGACAACATTAGAAACAAACTCAACGATAAGGGAATCATTATTAAAGATGAGAAAGATGGCAATACAAGTTGGAGTATAGCTTAATGCTGTCCGTCCGTTATGTATTTCTTACGATCACACACTTTTCGTTTTCGATTTTGAAAAAGCCTAAATCATAACAAAAATATTGGGTGTTGCCCGTTGCTGTTGTTTTTGTTTGTGTATGATAAGCCTCGTTAAACCCTTTTCCTGTAAGCTCCAACAAACCAACAATAACCATTTTTTCTTCTAATGGTAACATAGCCTCCAATATTCTTCTGTTTTTCAACAATTGATGGTTGATGTTGCGGATGTTGTTTTCTGTTGGCGCCTTTAGCTGATTGTTGAATCCATTTCTGCAATAATCATTACAGAATTTCTTGTCGGACCTTCCTCTGATGAGGTGTCCGCACGCCCTACAGTTTTTGGTTGTTGTTGATTCCATTTTTCTCCCAAAAATGAGAACTTAATTTTTTAATCGTTGGTTGATTTAACCGCGCTTTGTCGTTTTTTTTCGGAAGCAATTGTTTGTGGGTCGAGTAGTACTATTTACAAGAATCATATTTGTAGGGCAAATACGAAGGCGCCTGTGTTTGCTGAAATAATATTATTCATTTAAAAAGAAAAAAATGTACTCTTTAAGAAACAAGGTTCAGTTGATTGGAAATCTTGGTAAAAATCCGGAAATCAAAACAACGGACAGCGGAAAAAAATTGGTGAAACTTTCGGTTGCAACCAACGAAATGTTTACCAACAGTAAGGGAGAAAAAGTGAAAGAAACCCAGTGGCACAACCTCGTTGCCTGGGGAAAAATGGCAGACGTTGCAGAGAAATACCTTTCAAAGGGCAGCGAAATTGCCATCGAAGGAAAGCTAATCACCAAAGATTACGTAGACAAGGAAGGAAACAAGAGGTATTCAACAGAGATTCAAGTAAACGAATTGCTTATGTTGGGTGACAAGTCTGAAGCTTAACCAAAAAGAAGGGGCAGAATGTTTTCTGCCCCTTTCTTAAAATCGATAGCCTAAAGAAAAGCTTAGTGTTCTGATTCCTATCCAAGGGCCAGTTGCCTTCTGTTCGGCACCGGTACCATCAGGATAAACGGTTCCCTCAAATTTAAAAGGACCTACCTCTTGGTAATCGTTGATGGTTTTTACAAAATCGTCGTAATCTGTTCCAGTAAGGGCGGGGCTGATATTTTTTGCCGTCAAAACGCCCTTGCTTTTTCCATAATGCGCACCTATTATTGTAACATCCAATACTAGTTTTTTAGACAGGTTTGTTTGAACACCCATCATAAATCCACCGCAAAGCGCCTGAACATTTCCCGAAAGCAATATAGGCGGATTGTTAACCGCTCCGCCTGATGAAATGTTTTGTGGGTGGGTAATGGGAAACACAAAGGCATAATCGGTATACCTTAAATAGGGAGATAAATAAAAGCCATTAAGCGTTTTTCTTCCAAGATAAAGTCTGCTCTCGAGTGTGATGGCGGTATTGCCGAGTTCAAAGGAATTTATTTCAAAGTCATTCCTGCCCACATAATCTTCTATGTATTTTTTGAGCGGAGCGCTGCCTTTGGGCATTGTTCTATAACTCGCTGAAATAGAAATTTTCTTAGAAAGAGCACGCTCGTACGTTAAATTGTAATTGTTTAAAGCCAGACTGACCAGGTTGGTTTTTAAAATGTTTTTCTGAGCATGAGATAAATCTGCAAAAGCTATTAAGGATAATAATACCAATACTTTTTTCATGGATAATATTGTTACGTTTTGTTTTGAAGATAATAGTTTAGTTGTAAAGGTAGGAAAGTTTAGGAATGGGGGGCGGACCGATTGATTGAAATCAGCAATTGTTCGCTATGTTAAATAGAAAATTATAAGTATTTTTGAACGCTTTAATTTTCCCTTTTATGAGGTTTTTGTTGATTATTTTACTTTTCTATGTGCTTCCAGCAAAATCCCAAATGCTAAACCAATGGCTTGTGGAGGTAGCAACTGGAACAGCCTCTTACAATGGCGATCTCGTGGAGGGCAATATGCCTTTTAAGAGAATGGGGGGCTTTATTGGGGCAAATATTAAAAAAATAGTTTCTCCAAAATTTTCTATTCGAGCAGGTTTAAGTTATGGGAGAATTTTTGGTGATGATAAAAAAAATAGGGATCCCGAGTTAAAACAAAGAAACCTCAGCTTCAAAACACCAATCACCGAGTTTAATATTGGGGCAGAGTTTGAGACGCGTTCTTTGGAGGATTATTTTTATGCACCCTATTTTTATGCGGGAGTTGGCGTATTTCACTTCAACCCCTACACCTTTGATGACAACAACAAAAAGGTTTTTTTACAACCGCTTGGTACCGAAGGGCAAGGGCTGAAGGAATATCCAAACAGAAAAAAATATTCGAGATTTCAATTCACATTACCTGTGGGTGGTGGGGTTAAGTTTTACTTGGCAGAAAACCTTGTTTTCAACTACGAGTTCATGTACCATTTTATTTTTACTGATTATCTTGATGATGTCAGTACAACCTATATACCTCTTGATAAGTTAAGTCCAGAAACCGCGTCGCTTTCTTTCCGACAACAGGGGGTTAATTTCGCACTAAGGGTTGGGGAAAGAAGGGGCGATAAAAATGACAGGGATGTGTATTATTACAATGTCATCAAGCTTTCCAAATTCATCAACTATCGTTCTTTATAATTTTTTATCTTCCAAAATCGTCGCTCACTCTAATAATATCTTCTTCATCGCTCGGGGTTTCGGGGTCGGTGTGAAGCCATATTTCTGCAATAGTTCCCCATTCCTCAAGTCCAACCAGTCTGTGTCGCTCGCCTTGATGAAGTCGTACTATTTCACCAATGTTCATGTTCTGCATTGGCGTTTGTTCGTTACTGTTGCTTCTTACTATTCCCGCTTCTCCTTCTACAAGTTTCCATATTTCAGCTCTTCTGTTGTGGTATTGCCAGCTTAATTTTTTTTGCGGTTCCACCAATAAAATTTTAGGGCTTATTTTTCCTTTGTTTAGCTCGGTTTTTTCTATAGTAGGAAAAAAAAGTTCAACGAAATTAGCCGCACTTTCGTCTGCAACAACAAAAAATCCGCCCCACGGTCTTTCTTTATCAACGGTGGCTATATTGATGTTTGCCCCCTTTAGCATTGAGGCTGTTTTTTGAAAAATTTCTTCTTTGTTCACTTTTAGAATTTTTGTTTTTATCTGCCCATGAATACCATCAGTATTTGTATATCGCTAGGATTAACCCCGGAAATTCTTGAGGCTTGTCCTAATGTTGCCGGCCTAATTTTAGTAAATTTTTGTCGAGCTTCTGTGCTTAACGAACTTATTTTTTCAAAGTTAAAGTTGTTGGGTATAGCCAGCTCTTCGAGGTGCGACATTTTTTCTACGAGCTCTTTTTCTTTTTGAATATAGGTGTCGTATTTGAGTTGTATTTCCGCCTGTTCAATGGCTGCTTCTGATAATCCCGCAAGCGAATCAGACAAAACATTGGTGTGATTCAATATGCCTTTCATGTTTATTCCTGGGCGCAACAAAATTTGAGCGGCTTTCTGTTTAAGAAGTAACGGTGATGAGTAAACGCTTTCTAAATAACCGTTGATTTCTTCGGGTTCTATTGTTGTGGTTGATAGTGTTTCTTTAATTGAATCTACCTCCTTGATTTTCTTTTCAAGAGCCTGCATTCTCTCCAAAGAGGCCAATCCCATTTGGTAGCCAATTTCTGTAAGACGAATATCTGCGTTATCTTGTCTTAAAAGCGTTCTGTATTCGGCTCTGCTGGTAAACATACGATAGGGCTCATCTGTTCCCTTGTTAATGAGATCGTCAATTAGCACGCCTATATATGCTTCGCTCCTCTTAAGTACTAGCGGCATCTCATCTGATGCTTGGCGATGTGCATTGATCCCCGCCATTAAACCTTGGCAGGCGGCCTCTTCATATCCTGTAGTTCCATTTATTTGACCGGCAAAAAAGAGTCCTTTTATACCTTTTGTCTCGAGCGTAAAGCTCAGCTGAGTGGGTGGGAAATAGTCGTATTCTATAGCATAACCCGGCCTGAACATTTTACAATTCTCAAAGCCCGGAACCATTCTAAGTGCTTGATACTGAATGTTTTCTGATAAAGAAGTGGAGAAGCCGTTAACGTATATTTCAACCGTATTCCAACCTTCGGGTTCAACAAAAAGCTGGTGCCTTTCTCTGTCTGAAAAGCGATTGATTTTATCTTCTATACTTGGACAATACCTTGGTCCTGTGCCTTGAATCCTACCTTGATACATTGGGCTACTATCAAAGCCTTCTTTTAAAACCTCGTGTACTTCTTTTGATGTATAAGTAATCCAACAGCTTCTTTGGTTTTGGGGTAAAAGGGATGGTTTTTCAGCAAAACTGAAGCCCGAAATTTCGTCATCTCCTTTCTGCTCCTCCATTTTAGAGTAATCAAGGCTTCTTCCATCTATTCTTGGTGGGGTTCCGGTTTTAAGTCTGTCGCTTTCAAAACCCTCCGAAATAAGCTGCTCGGTAATACCCGTAGATGCTTTTTCTGCAACCCTTCCTCCTCCAAAATTCTTTTCTCCAATATGTATTACGCCGTTTAAAAAGGTTCCGTTTGTTAAAACAACCGTTTTTGACCTTATTTCGTGACCTAAACCCGTTACAACACCCCTTACAACACCCTTTTCAATAATTAATTTTCCCACTACATCCTGGTAAAAATCAAGGTTTGGTGTTTGTTCAAGCATCTCTCTCCAAGTTTGGGCAAACAACATACGATCACTCTGCGCTCTTGGGCTCCACATTGCCGGGCCCTTAGACCTGTTCAACATCCTAAACTGAATCATGCTTCTGTTCGTTACTATTCCACTCAAACCACCAAGCGCA
>CANHMN010000136.1 GCA_947461645.1 Chitinophagaceae bacterium
AATACAATCTACAATCAATTATGGGAACTGAACATCAACAAGCAACATCCGAAGGAAAATGTCCTTTTACCGGCTTATCAGCGTCACAGAAGCTTTCTTCCGGAATGGTAACATCCAATAAAGATTGGTGGCCGAATCAACTCAGGTTAAATATTCTTCGTCAGCATTCGACTCTCTCGAATCCTATGGATCAATCGTTTGATTACGTCAAAGAATTTAACTCAATTGATTTCAACTCATTGAAGAAAGACATTTATGGTGTAATGACAACTTCACAGGATTGGTGGCCTGCCGATTACGGACATTACGGTCCATTTTTCATCAGAATGGCTTGGCATAGTGCCGGAACATACCGAATTACCGATGGAAGAGGTGGTGGTGGAAATGGCACTCAGCGATTTGCTCCTTTGAACAGCTGGCCTGATAATACCAATTTGGATAAAGCGAGACTTTTACTTTGGCCTATCAAAAAGAAATACGGCAAAAAATTATCCTGGGCTGATTTGATGATACTTGCAGGAAACTGTGCTTTGGAATCTATGGGTTTTAAAACTTTTGGTTTTGCAGGTGGTCGTGAAGATGTTTGGGAGCCCGAAGAAGATATCTATTGGGGTTCAGAACGCCAATGGTTAGACGATAAAAGATATTCAGGTGACCGCAATTTAGAAAATCCATTGGCAGCAGTTCAAATGGGATTGATTTATGTTAATCCTGAAGGACCTAATGGAAATCCTGATCCAATTGCATCTGCCCGTGATATCAGAGAAACTTTTGCGAGAATGGCAATGAACGATGAAGAAACAGTTGCTTTAATTGCAGGTGGACATACTTTTGGTAAAACCCATGGTGCAGCAGACCCTAGTAAATATGTAGGTAAAGAGCCGGCGGGTGCGTCTATTGAAGAGCAAAGTATGGGTTGGACAAATACTTTTGGAAAAGGTAATGCTGAACATACTATTACAAGTGGATTGGAAGGAGCATGGACTACTACTCCAACCCAGTGGAGCAACAATTACTTTGAAAATCTTTTTGGATACGATTGGGAGTTGACCAAGAGTCCTGCTGGTGCACATCAATGGAAGCCGAAAGCCAATGCAGGTGCAGATTCAGTTCCAGATGCACATGATGCTTCAAAACGTCACGCTCCAATTATGCTAACTACAGACTTAGCTTTAAGGTTTGATCCTGTTTATGGACCTATATCTAAAAGATTCTTCGAAAATCCAGATCAATTTGCCGATGCTTTTGCAAGAGCATGGTTTAAATTGACACACCGTGATATGGGACCAAAATTACGTTACAACGGACCTGAATCTCCTACTGAAGAGTTGATTTGGCAAGATCCTATTCCGGTAGCGGATTATAAAATGATTGAGAGCGGAGATGTTGAATGGCTTAAATCTGAAATTTTAAATTCAGGATTATCGATTTCATCTTTGGTATCAACTGCTTGGGCTTCTGCTTCAACATTCAGAGGTTCAGACAAAAGAGGTGGAGCCAATGGTGCAAGAATTCGATTAGCACCTCAAAAATATTGGGAAGTAAACAATCCTGCACAACTTTCCAAGGTGCTCGATGCATTGGAAAAAATCCAAACTGCATTCAACAGCAGTAATAAGGACGGGAAGAAAGTATCAATGGCGGATCTTATAGTATTGGGTGGATGTGCTGCCGTAGAAAAAGCCGCTAAAAATGGAGGAATGAATGTTGTTGTTCCATTTACGCTTGGAAGAACTGATGCAACTCAAGAGCAGACAGACGTTCATTCATTTGCTGTATTGGAACCACAATCGGATGCAATTAGAAACTATCACAAAAACACCGCTTATTCTTCTGCTGAAGAAATGATGATTGACAAGGCGCAATTGCTTAAACTAACTGCACCAGAAATGACTGTGTTGGTTGGTGGAATGAGAATGCTTGGAACCAACTACAACCACTCTGAATTAGGGTTGTTTACCGACAAGAAGGAAACCCTTTCCAATGACTTCTTTACGCATTTAATCGATTTTAGCACCAAATGGAGGTCGCACGGAGAAAGTCAGGAACTGTTTGAAGGTGTTGACCGAAAAACAAATTCCGTAAAATGGATGGGATCAAGAGTAGATTTAATCTTTGGGTCAAACTCAGAGTTGAGAGCAATAGCAGAGGTTTATGCTTGCGATGACGCTAAAGAAAAGTTTGTCCATGATTTTATAGCAGCCTGGAACAAGGTGATGAATTTGGATAGATTTGATTTGAACAAATAGCAGCACTATCAAGAACTGTAATATGAATCCCGGTTTTTTACCGGGATTTTTTTTAAGCGTTAAAATTATTGTTGGCTTCTATGAATTTGATTACTTTCGAGATTCATTTAAATGAAACAAAATGCTAATTTTTAAAAAACATGCTTTTTTATTGACTATTGTCTTTACTGTTTATCTGTCAGTAAATGGTCAAAAAAATAATTTTTACTATCATAGCCAGCCAAACCTTTCCAATGCAGTGGCATCCGGTCAGGCAACCAACATTGATGTGGTGTATCATAATTTCAATTGGAGGATTCATCCGGATTCTCCCAGTGTGGCTTCTCCTGCAAAATTTTTGAAAGGCAGTGTAACCACTCGGTTTGTTACTAAACAAGCCAATGTTGGTAGTATAACATTCGATTTCAACAATGTATTTACTATTGATTCTGTAGTATACCGCAAAACTAAACTACCTACAGCGAATATCACTTGGCCTAATACTAAAGTTATTCAGCTGACCCTTCCCTCACCTATTTCATTAGAAGGTACACTTGACTCTATTGCTATTTTTTACAAGGGAACACCTCCTGCAGCAAGTGGTCAGGCTTTGGGTTACCAAAGAGGTGTAAGCTCAGGTAACAATTATGTGTACACGCTATCTGAATCTTATGAAGATAAAGACTGGTGGCCTTGTAAACAGGATTTGAATGATAAGATAGATTCCATGGATATTACTATAAGTGTTCCAAGTGCATTTTGGGTTGCGGCAAATGGTAAAATGACAGATTCCGCTATTGTTGGTACGAATAGAATTTTCAAATTCAAACATCGTTATCCAATTGCATCTTACTTGGTTTCAATCGGAGTAGCGAAATACGTCAGGTACCACCGTACACCAGTAAACATTAATGGGGTAAATGTACCTGTGGTATACAATTTGTTTCCCGGTAAAACAACATCTTCTTACAACAGTATTCTTACCGCGCTTGATAAAAGCAGACTTGAGTTAACTGCTTTCAGTCTTAAATACGGAGAATATCCTTTTAAAAATGAAAAACATGGTTTTTACGAGTTCGGTTTTGGCGGAGGTATGGAGCATCAAACTTTTTCCGGAATGGGAAGTTCAGCATTAACAAGTTGGTCAACCATCGCACATGAATTAGCTCATCAATGGTTTGGCAATAAAGTTACCTGTGGCAGTTGGGGTGATTTATGGTTAAATGAGGGGTTTGCGCGTTACAATGAGATTTTGGCGGCAGAATTGGTTTCAGGAGTTGGAAATCCCGTTACGTTGAGGAATACCATCAAAAATACCGCAGCTAGTACAACCACTACACCATTGTATATATCAAACTTCACTACATCCAATACTATTTGGACAACCAACAACAACAGAGCTGTTTACGAAAGAGGTTGTATGGTAGTTTCTATGTTGAGAAAATTATTAGGAGATACAAAATTTTATCAGGCTTGCAATAATTATTTGAATGATCCTTTACTTTCCTATAAAGCTGCTGTTACTTCAGATGTACAGCGGTATTTTGAAGCTCAGTTTGGAGGAAGGCTTTCAGATTTTTTCAATAACTGGGTTTATAAGTTCGGTACACCCGCATATACTGTAAATTGGAACTCAACTGGAAACAATATCGTATTGCAATTTGTTCAAACCAGAAGCACAGGATCAAACGCTGCTTATTTTCCTATGCCTGTAGTAATAAGAGTTCAAAACAGTGCTGGAACTTCTAATACCAAACTAACCGTATACGACAGAGGTGACAGTATTTTTGTTTGCGGAAACGGAATTGGTGTGGGATATGCTGGTAATAAAATTACGCTTCCCTTGACATTTGCTCCAAGTACAGTAACATTTGATCCAGATTTTGAGGTGCTTGCAACCGGTAAAACAGTAAAAGTCACCACTTTGGCACCTAGGTTATCTTATGCATCTTTGGGAAACGAAATCGAAGTTTTTCCTAATCCTGCAAAAGATGTGCTGAATATTAAGTCGGCTCTTCAATCTATTCAGAATATTCGCATTTTTGACATCAATTCAAAATTGATACTCAATAAAATTCACAATGATAAATTTCTAAATTTAAATACTACTGAAATGCCTTCAGGGACATATTTTATTGAAATGGAAACTGCAGATGGTTTAACGGAAACTAGGAAATTCATAATTGCAAGGTAATATTAGTGAGATTAATTGAAATTCAAAGGCAACCATCAGGTTGCCTTTATAATTACTGTACATTTAAATGAGCTTGCTTTTCTTAAATAATATGAAATATCAAATCAACTCGATTTTTCATAAGTACACCTTCAACTTAATAACCATCATATACGACAGAACTCCCGAGAGGGGGTTTTGACTGTGGGCGTTGATACAAAATTATCAAAACCGAGATGTAATGGTTTTGTTGTAATTGATGGCCAACTATAAATTTTATTTATTCAGATGGAGAAACAAAAAGAGAGCGAATAAAAAAAGTCAGAACTTCATGATCGCTTTCGCTTTCATTCTCGTTCTGACTTTTTGTGCACTTTGCTTCCGTGAGTGTGGAGGAAATACGGCGAAATTTGGAATTTATAATGTTTTCAATGAATCGATAAGTATAAGTAGATAATTGTTTCTAATCTCCCAAACTATACCAAAGTCAATTCCCATATAATCGTGAACAATTCTGTTTCTGAAACCTCTGATTCTGTGCCAATCAATGTGACTATGTGAATCTTTGAAGTC
>CANHMN010000137.1 GCA_947461645.1 Chitinophagaceae bacterium
TATTTGGGATTCATCAGTTTGCAGGGTATGGTAATGATGTTTTTGTATTTGTTTGGCACACTTATGGCCCTCGTGGTTGCCTGGGTGATGAAAAGGTTTATCCAATCTTCAGAAAAAAGTTTCTTTATTCTGGAGTTGCCCATATATCGCGGACCAAGATGGAAAAACATGTTTTATACCATGTTTGAAAAAGCAAAAATATTTGTTTTTGATGCGGGTAAAGTAATCATGCTGATTTCACTGTTGCTTTGGTGTCTTAGCAGTTTTGGGCCTTCCAATAAAATGAAAGATGTTGAAAGTGGTTTTGAATCAGCCATTAGGCAACATCCCGAAAAACAAGAACAACTTAATAGGGAAAAAAAGACTGCATTGCTTAAACAATCTTATGCCGGGGTGATTGGCCGCTCTATAGAGCCCGCCATTGCGCCGCTTGGTTTTGATTGGAAGATAGGAATTGCCTTGATTACTTCGTTTGCTGCTAGAGAGGTTTTTGTGGGGACCATGGCAACGCTTTACAGTGTTGATGAAAGTGGAGATGACAACAATCCCACTCTCCGACAAAAAATGGCAGCAGCTCGTCGAGAAGATGGCTCGCCCGTTTATACCTTGGCTACCGGACTTTCGTTGCTTCTCTTTTATGTACTTGCTATGCAGTGTATGAGTACGATTGCAATTGTAAAAAGAGAAACGGGTGGTTGGAAGTGGCCTATAGTACAGTTGTTGATCATGACAGGATTAGCTTATTTGTTCTCTCTTCTAGTTTATCAGCTATTGTAAGCAGAATCAAATCTTCTGCAAAACATTCAATTCAATTAACTTTGCGTTCAAATTTTGACAATGAAAAATACACCCTTTACAGATAAACACATTGCGCTTGGTGCAAAAATGGCCGAATTCGCAGGCTTTAATATGCCCATATCTTATACAGGTATTAATGACGAGCATGCTGCGGTAAGAAAAAACGTGGGCGTATTTGATGTGAGCCATATGGGCGAGTTTGTGCTTAAGGGTGAAGGTGCGTTGGATTTGATTCAACGCATTACAACAAATGACGCAGCAAAACTCACCAAAGGAAAAGTGCAATATAGCTGTATGCCCAATGAAAACGGAGGTATTGTAGATGATTTGCTGGTATATTGTTTAGAAGAAAACAGCTCATACATGCTCGTGGTAAATGCCGGAAATATAGATAAAGACTGGAATTGGATGCAAAAACACAATACAGCCGGTGTAGAAGCACACAATATCTCAGCCAAAACAGGGCTATTGGCTGTACAGGGACCTAATGCTACCAAAGTAATACAGCAGCTTACCGAAATGGATATACTTAACCTAAAGTACTACACTTTTGTTAAGGGAAATTTTGCGGGTGTTGAAAATGTTTTAATAAGTGCAACAGGATATACGGGTGCGGGTGGCGTAGAAATTTATTTTGAAGACATCAACAACAATGCCGACATTATCTGGCAGGCTATTTTTAAAGCCGGCGAAGCTTTTGGAATAAAACCTGCCGGATTGGGTGCAAGAGATACGCTTCGTTTGGAAATGGGTTTCTGTTTGTATGGAAACGATATAGATGACAACACCTCTCCAATTGAAGCCGGACTTGGATGGATAACAAAGTTCACCAAAACATTTACTTCAAGCGAATTGTTTCTTGAACAAAAAAACAATGGCACCACAAAAAAACTGGTTGGCTTTGAAATGATAGACAAAGGAATTGCCCGCCATGGCTACGAAATTCAAAATGCCGAAGGTGCTGCAATAGGAGTTGTAACCTCCGGAACACAATCGCCATCATTGGGAAAAGCTATAGGTATGGGTTATGTTGAAACATCCCAATCAAAAATAGGCACACCGATTTTTATCAGTGTTCGCAACCAACAATTGAAGGCACAAGTTGTTAAAATACCATTCGAATAATATTTGAATAACATTCCAACCCCAATCACCAGTTACCAATATGAGCACTAAACCTGCCTTATACACCTCTCTTTCTCCCGCCCTTTTAAATCTATATGACGTAAACACCAGTATTGTTGTTATCATAGACGTACTTAGGGCTACATCAACCATTGCAACTGCGCTTCACAATGGAGCAAAGGGAATCATTCCTGTTGACAGTGTAGATGAGTGTATAAGAATTGGCAAACAAATGGGCGCCATCACCGCAGGAGAGCGAGATGGAAAAGTGGCAGAAGGGCTTCAATATGGAAACTCTCCTTTCGAATATCCGGAATCATTTATTGCAGGACAAACACTTGTACTAACTACTACCAACGGTACAAAGCTTTTGCACATGGCGCTTTCAAACGGTGCACATCAAATTATTACAGGTTCCTTTGCTAATATAGATGCTGTATGCGAACACCTGATTGCTTCCAAAAAGCCGGTACTATTGGGTTGTGCAGCCTGGAAAGACAGAATCAATATTGAAGACACGCTTTTTGCCGGCGCAGTAATAGAAAGAATAAAAAACCATTTTGACATCAATTGCGATGCATCAAAAATGGCAATGAGCATTTACAATGAATCAGAAGGCAATCTTTTTGAATACATCAAAACAAAAAACATCACGCACTACCAGCGACTCGCTTCTTATGGTTTGGAAAAAGACATCCAACACTGCTTAACGAACAACACTGCGCCTGTTTTACCCGTTTATGAAAACGGAAGATTGATCAGGGCAAAACAATAACAAATAATTCTCCACAATATTTCCTTTCAACCCAATTAACCGGCTTTTTTTTCTTTACTTTTGCAAATTGCCCTTTTCTGAAGCAAATGCTTGAAAAAAGGGCGTATTGTTCAATATAAAATGCAGAAGGAAACGTGGCGTTACCCCATATCGTAAAATACATTTACAATAACGCAACTGATGAAGTTGCTCGCAGAGGAAAGAAAATTCATGCATCTGCATACGTTGAACTTATTGAGCATGACGAGCTGATGAGCAGTATTGTTTTCAGGGTTAAAGATGATAGCTACAGTACTTTTTACAAGGTTTTCATTCAGAAGTATGTTGACCCAAAACTCATGTCACTAAGGTGTTCTTGTCCGTACAACATGGGAGACATTTGCCGCCATGAAACCGCAGCTCTTTTTCGTTTGCAGGACATGGCCGATAAAAACTTACTAGGCAACAGCATCATTCAATACAACCAGTACCACAGTGTTGCCAAAATGAAGAACATAGACCTTAGAACGATTAAGGCGCTTTGTTCTCCCTCTATTTTTGAAGAAGCAGAAAAGATATTAAGAGCGTCAAAGGCGGTAATAATTAAATCCGGCGACGAGCGCGTTGAGGCAGAATTAAAACACGGCGGTATTGTTTACCCGCTATTGATACAGAAAAACGAAGAGCGTGTTTTCGACACATCTTGTACTTGTGCGGAATCTATGCATCCGCTTTGCGAACATAAAGTGTTGCTTTTTTTACAACTGCTCAATGCTTATGGCCCCAATTATTTTGACTCCATAAGAAATTGGGACAAGGAAAAAAACAAACTGCTTCAAATATATGGCTACAGCCTAAACGATGACCTTGCCGGAAAATTCGAGTTTACCTATAAAGAAGGAAAGCCGTTTTTAAAATTGTTGGATCAATCCATCAAGCGCGTGGCAACGGGCTTAACGCAAACAGAAAGCGCAGCAAAGCCCGTCTCGATAATTAGAAGGCCCATTGTTGAGGAGAAAGCCGAAGAGCCCATTTCCGAAAAGAAAAAAAATACTATAAGACTTGGTCTGGTTTTTAATTTCAACAAAGACACCTACCCTTTCTTTAAAATTGATGCCGTACAAGGAGAGTCTGATGAAGACGGAAGAAAGTTCATAGGCAAAACGGAAGTAATCGACCTTACCAAGTATGTAAATACAGAGCAATTTTCGGAAGAAGATAAACTGCTCTTTCAACAAATTCGAAAGCTGCAGGAAACCGAGGTAAACAAGTACCTCATTAGAAACTCTCCTTTTAGCGGAATTTGGGACAACATCATTCAGGGAGAAGAAGAAGTAATGCCCGAAGAAACACGCGCATTGATAGCAGAATACCTTCATCCCAAAATAAAAAAAATCTTCGAAGAGGAAAGCTCCAGCCACTTTGTTTTTAAACTGGCTGAGAAGAAAAAATTTATTACAGCAAACCTTAATGAAGTTGAGCTGAGTGAGCAATATCTTAAACCCTCTTTCAAAGTAGCTGTTCAGGATGGTGAAATACAGCTTTCCTGTTTGTTGAAAATAGGAAACAAAACCATTCCTTTCGATAAAAACGAGTGCGAAAGCAATGTGTTGTTTCTTCAAGGAAACACACTTTACACTTGGGAAAAAACAGAAGATATTATTAATGCCGAAAAGTTTTTCAGCAAAGAAACAAAACGACTTAACAAGGAAGACTGGAATACGGTTCTTCAAGAAACAATTCTGCCACTAACGCGTGAACATGAGGTAGAGTTTGACAGTATTCTTACAAAAGAAGTAAAAGACGTAGTTCCGGAAATAAAGCTGCAGCTTTTGGAAAAGGGCGACTATTTGGTATTTCAGCCGATATTCAACTATGGAGGCTACGACACTAAACCATCAGAAAAACCAACCTTAACCATACCATCTGCCGATAAACTTTTGATTATTCATAGAAATGTGGAGGCAGAAGAAACTTTTGTGCGCGAATTGGAAATGCTTCATTCTCTATTTGTAAGACAACAGGAAACAAAAAGCCTCATATTAAAAGGGGCAGAAGTGCTACGTAACAACTGGTTCTTTCTTTTTGTGGATGCGATGCAAGAAAAAAGGGTTCCCGTTTTTGGTTTTGAAGCATTAAGAAACTTCAGGTTCAATACGGCCAAGCCCAAAACACACATTCACGTTAGCAGCGGTATGGACTGGTTTGATGCTAAAATTGAAATAGAGTTTGATCGCCAGAGAATAGGA
>CANHMN010000138.1 GCA_947461645.1 Chitinophagaceae bacterium
AATATGCAATGGCAATACCGGTAACTTAAGATAAGTTCTTATTTCCTGTAAAGCATGCTGTATTTTCTCCTCAGATAAAGTATTGTCATGCTCAGGCTTTTTTATCTTTTGACGAATGGATGCATAAGATGCATTTTTTTGAGCAAGGTCAAGCAGCTTTTTCTTGTCTCCAATAACGGGTACTGTAATTTTAATGGCAGACTCTGGATATTCAATCGGAAAAGGAACGATGATTTCTGTTGCGTTACTTTCAAACTCATTTCTCAATTGTGCTATTCCGAAAAGAAATACTTCAGCCAGTTGTTCATTTAATTTTTTTTCTGCTCCAATCGTTTTGGTATGTATGATGCTGCCATTATGAATAGCCATGTAATTGATAAAGGCAATCTCCTTTTCCTCACTCACTGCAAAAACATCGATTGTGCCGATTTTGCTGTTTACGATGGAAGATTTGGATTGAAACAGATTCAAATGTTCAATCTTTTGCCTGAATAGTTCAGCGTTTTCAAAATCGAGTTGCTCGGCATGCAAATTCATATTTGTCTTTAAATACTGCATCAATGGAGCTGTATTCCCTTTTAGCAGGGCTCTGAGCCGATCTACCCCTTCATTATAGTCTGCCTCACTTTGAAAATTTTGACAAGGGCCTTTGCAGTTGCCAATATGGTACTCCAAACAAACCTTGAATTTATTTTTTGAAATGTTCTGCTCAGACAAATTCAGTTTGCACGTGCGAAAAGGAAATTGTTTTTTGATGAAGGCAAGTATTTCAGATACACTTTCAGTGTTGGTATAAGGCCCAAAATATTCTGAACCGTCTTTTACCTTTCTTCTGGAAATGAACACTCTCGGAAAACGTTCCTTTTTTATAACTACCTGAGGATAGGTTTTGTCGTCTTTTAAGCTGATGTTGTATTTGGGCTGGTATTGTTTAATGAGATTATTTTCCAGCAAAAAAGCATCTTCTTCGGTATCCACAATCGTAAAATCAATGTGATGAATTTTACTTACCAGCTCTATTGTTTTTTTATTGTCTTGTTGTTTATTGAAATAACTGCTGATTCGCTTTTTCAAATGCTTGGCCTTTCCAACGTACAAAAGCTCACCAGACTCGCTGAAATATTTGTAAATACCTGGCTGCGAGGGAATTTGAGGAGCAATCTTGGAAAAAGCTAATGGTGTCATGATTTAGTATTTCCACTTTATAGTTTCCTTTCGAAATACATTGGTGGTATTGGTTTTTTCGTCCTCTTCAATACCGGTCATGCTGCATTGTGTTTTACAACTCCAATTCAACAACAGTTTTTTGTTGGGTGAAACGGATTTAACAAGGTAAATTTTTTCTACAGTACCTTTTTCCGGATCTATGTAGACGTTCCAGCTCAACCAAGGATTGTTTTTAGGTAAAACTTTGTTCGCTTCATAGGTAAGTGTTATTCTGCCAAGAGTTTGATCATAGAATTTTTTCAAGGTATAATATTCTGCCATTGAAAAAGAATCAATCGAGGGGGATAAAAAATCAGCAACAAAAACTTCGAGACTATCCATTTTTATCCAAGAGGAATCCAATTTGCCTCTTTTGTCTTGGTAAAAAATAGGAGCTAATCCTCTTTCACGTATTTCTATAAGTTGACCTTTTAGAAAATCTGTCACGGGAAAAAATACAGCTTCTTCTTCAGTTAATTTTGCTGGGCTTTTTTCATTTTCTTTTTTTTCCTGATTACAGGAAACCAGTAAAAAAAACAAGGTCAAAAAGTACAATGATAGCTTCATAAATGAAATAACAAGTTGATAAGGCTAAATAAATGCAGTGCCAAAATTAGGTAATAGAGAAATATACGACTATGGAAGCAAAGTTATTTCCTTATGGGCATCAACATCGAAATATCTTTTACCGGTAGGGAAGAATTGCTGTTCTGAAGGAAGATGTCGTTAAAATCATCCTCTAATTGTATTCTGCTGCTGTTGTAATTGGAATGACAAAGGAATAAAAAACAAAGCAATATGACCAATGCAGAAGTGATGGAAGGATTTTTCTTTCCCGGATGAAAATTGTTGTACAAACTGTTCCAAAATCTGATAGATGCAGGCATATTCAACAGATACTTTTTTTTGATAGGCTTGCACAAAAATACAATCAGATTTATACTTGCGCTCTTCTATTGCTAGTAAAAGTTAATAACATCGGTTAGTAACTCAATTATTTAACAGTTTTTTTTCGCTTTAGACTATCAATTGGATAACTTCTTTGAAAACTGTCTCTTAATGCAGTGACCCAGTCTTTTATTTCACTTTTTTGCACTTCAGTCAATTTCGCATTGCCATGTATTAAGGTGTAAGACTTTAGTGGCATTTCATTTTCTTCTATCTGCTCGCTTATTTCCTCTAGTTTGTGAAATTGACGTCTTAGGGAGTAATCACCAAAAGTTGAGAAGTTCAATTCCTCTTTTCCCTCATCTACATGATTTGCTATCCAAAAAGCAACAGGACGTATTTTAGCATACCAAGGGTAGTTGGTTTGATTAGTATGGCAGTCATAACAACTGTTTTTAAAAGTAGTTAGTACAGCATCTGGAACATGATGCACGGTTTCTATGGAATGGGTAGTTGTATTTTTTCCCTCGTTGTATTCCACCGGAATAAACTGTATTACAGCCAGCAGTATTAAAAGGAAGTAGAAGATTTTTTTCATGTAGTAGATTTGTATTGGCTTACGATAAACTTTTTATTCTGCTGTAAGAATATTTCCATTCATTTCTTGTGGAATAGGTAAGCCCATCATGTTAAGAATGGTAGGAGCAATGTCGCCAAGCTTTCCGGGCTTCAATTTACCTTTCCAGTTTTTATCGATTACGAACAAAGGAACAGGATTAAGTGTATGAGCGGTATTTGGAGAACCATCTTCATTGATTTCATAATCTGCGTTTCCATGATCTGCAGTTAAAAAAATACAGTATTCTTTTTGTAAGGCTTCTTCCACTACAGTTTTTACACTAGTATCCACAGTTTCAACAGCTTTGATAACAGCATTCCATACACCCGTATGTCCTACCATGTCTGCATTGGCAAAATTGAGGCAAATGAAATCTGGTGTTGATGTGCGAATTTCTTGTACAACAGCAGCTGTTACTTCTTTGGCACTCATTTCCGGCATTAAATCATAAGTGGCTACTTTGGGCGATGGTATCATGATTCTTTTTTCACCGTCAAAAGGAAGCTCTCTTCCGCCGCTAAAGAAAAAACTTACATGCGGATATTTTTCTGTTTCTGCCATTCTGAGTTGTGTTTTTCCGTTTGCAGACAAAACTTCACCCATTGTATTGTTGAGGTTGTCATTTTCAAAAATGACATTTACTTTTTTGTATTCCTGATCGTAGGTTGTCATTGTGGTGTAGTTCAACTCAATAGGATGCATTTCGTTTTCCTTCATTTCCTTTTGAGTCAATACCTCTGTTATCTCTCGGCACCTATCTGTTCTGAAGTTGAAGCATATCACTGCATCACCACTTTCCATGCAAGTCTTGCTTATTTCCGCATTAATAATGGGTTTTATGAACTCATCAGTAACACCTTCTTCGTAAGATGTTTCAATGCTTTTCAACATGTTATTGGATAAATTTCCTTTACCATTAACAAGTGCATCGTAAGCTAATTTTACCCTTTCCCATCTTTTGTCTCTGTCCATAGCATAATACCTGCCTATAACAGTTGCCAGCTTACCAGTGGAATTATTCATGTGGTTAAGCAAATCCTCCATATACCTGCGACCAGATTTTGGATCGGTATCTCTTCCGTCGGTAAAGGCATGCACAAGCACATTGGTAAGTTGTTTTTCCTTACAGATACTTAATAATGCTTTTAGGTGATTGATATGGGAATGTACACCACCGTCACTTACCAAGCCCATCAAATGCAGGGTCTTGTTGTTGGTAAGACAATACGCTATGGCTTCATTCAACATAGGATTATTTTCAAAGCTTTTATCCTTAATGGCCACATTGATTCGTTGAAGTTCCTGGTATACTATTCTGCCTGCACCCAAATTCAAATGCCCTACTTCACTGTTGCCCATTTGCCCGTCTGGAAGTCCAACTTGTTCTCCACATGTAGTAAGGGTTGTGTTGGGATATTTGCTGTAAAGTGATTGCACAAAAGGAACATTGGCATGTTGTATGGCATCACTTTCTTTCACTTTTCCAAGTCCCCAACCATCCATTATAATCAGTATTGTTTTCTTTTCGCTCATCTAATTTTGTTGATGTTATTTCGCCATACACAAATTTAACATGCAATATGCTTGGCTATGTTTATTGTTGTAAAGCTAATCATTTGTAAGTAACCTGAAAAGACATTTGGTCAGCTTGTTATTTTAGGGAACATAAATGGTAATATTCTTTTCTATTCAGTAATTTTGTTCATCATGAACTCAGCTGCTTTACATCAATTTATTGTTTCTGCTTTAAGCGAAGATACAGGCAATGGAGACCACTCCACCTTGTGTTGTATAGATCCCAATGCAAGGGGTAAAGCTGTTCTCAAGGTTAAGGAAAACGGAATTTTGGCTGGAATGGAAGTAGCGGAAGCTATATTCAGACATGTAGAGCCTGAGGTTGTTTTTGCCAAGCATAAAAACGATGGCGATGAAATGAAGATGGGTCAAATCGCCTTTGAGGTCGAAGCGAAGGCGCATACCATTCTGTCTTGTGAACGTCTTGTTTTAAACTGCATGCAAAGGATGAGTGGTATTGCAACGCTTACTTCAGCATACGTCACCTTACTTTCTCCATACAAAACCAAACTTTTGGATACCAGAAAGACCACACCTAATTTTCGTTTGTTGGAGAAAGAAGCGGTTAAGATTGGCGGAGGATTTAACCACAGGTTTGGATTGTACGATATGATCATGCTCAAAGACAATCAC
>CANHMN010000139.1 GCA_947461645.1 Chitinophagaceae bacterium
ATTCAACGTTCCCGTTCAGGAAGGCATTGCATGCAGTTCTACTTCTGAAGCTGAAGAAGCTTACCGTCAGATTCACACCCAATTTGGTAGCAAATTTGCCGTTGTTAAAGCTCAGATTCATGCCGGTGGAAGAGGCAAAGGAAGTATTGTAGGTAAAGACCAAAGAGGCGTTGCTGTTGGCAAAAGCATGGAAGATGTGGTTAAGATTGCCGATAATATTTTAGGTGGCACTTTGGTAACCATTCAAACAGGCCCTGAAGGAAAAGCTGTTAATAAAGTTTTGGTTGCACAGGATGTTTACTACGAAGGCCCTAATCCTGTAAAGGAATTTTATTTGGCCGTTTTGTTAGACAGAAGCAGCTGTAAAAATGTAATCATGTACAGCACTGAAGGTGGTATGAATATTGAAGATGTAGCTCATGAAACACCTGAAAAAATATTCAAAGAATTTATACATCCCGGAGGAAGACTTCAGGCATTTCAGGCCAGAAAAATCGCCTTCAATCTTGGTTTGAGTGGTGAAGCCTTTAAAAGCTGCGTGAAATTTGTTACCAACCTTTACAACGCATATGTTGAACTTGATTGTGGCATGCTTGAAATCAACCCATTGTTCAAAACAAGCGATGATAAAATAATTGCTGTAGACTGTAAAATGAGCATCGACGAAAACGCATTGATGCGTCATGCAGATGTTGCAGCTTTGAGAGACATTTCTGAAGAGGATCCGACAGAAGTTGAGGCAGGAAAATTCAACCTGAATTTTGTAAAGCTCGATGGTAATGTTGGTTGCATGGTAAACGGAGCAGGCCTCGCAATGGCAACTATGGATATGATCAAGTTAAGTGGCGGAGAACCTGCAAACTTTCTTGACGTGGGCGGAACTGCTAATGCACAAACTGTTGAGGCAGGATTCAGAATCATCATGAAAGACCCCAAGGTAAAAGCAATCCTCATCAACATCTTTGGTGGTATAGTTCGCTGCGACAGAGTAGCACAGGGTGTTATTGATGCCTACAACAGCATAGGTAACATCAACATCCCTATCATCGTTCGTCTTCAGGGAACCAATGCCGATGTAGCTAAGAAATTGATTGATGAAAGCGGCTTGAAAGTACAAAGCGCCATTCTACTCAGTGAAGCCGCTGCATTGGTAAACAAAGCTGTAGCCTAACAATTCATCAAAACAACAATAATTAATTTCTCCAACGCCTTGTAAATCAATTTTTTACAAGGCGTTTTTTCATTAAGTACAAAAGTTTAACTTTACGCTCCATTATTAACAAATCTGAAATATGCCCGAATTAAAAAACAGACAGTTTCTTGAATTTGAAAAGCCCATCAAGGACCTTTACGATCAAATAGAGCAATTGAAAATTGCACAAGAAAAAACGAATACCGACATGAGCGATACCATCGCTACATTGGAAGATAAAATTGTTGAGACTAAGAAAAACCTAACAGATAACCTAACGCCTTGGCATAGGGTTCAGTTGAGCAGACATCCAGACAGGCCATACACTTTGAAGTACATTGAAAAAATGTGCTCCGAATTTATTGAATTGCATGGCGACAGAAATGTAAAAGATGATAAAGCAATGGTAGGCGGCTTTGCTAAGTTGGGCGATAAAACGGTAATGATTATTGGACAGCAAAAAGGCACCAATACCAAAACAAGACAACTGAGGAATTTCGGCATGGCCAATCCTGAAGGATACAGAAAGGCATTAAGGCTAATGAAACTGGCCGAAAAATTCAATAAGCCTGTCATAACATTAATAGATACTCCAGGTGCATACCCGGGATTGGAAGCTGAGGAAAGAGGACAAGGGGAAGCTATTGCCCGAAACATTTATGAAATGATAAGCCTCAAAGTACCGGTTATTTGTGTGATCATTGGAGAAGGTGCTAGTGGTGGCGCTTTGGGCATTGGAGTGGGTGACAAAGTCGTGATGATGGAAAACACCTGGTATACAGTAATTTCTCCAGAAAGCTGCAGCAGTATTTTGTGGAGAAGCTGGGATAAAAAAGAAACTGCAGCCGAACAACTTCGTTTAACCGGAACCGATATGCTTAAATTCGGGCTTGTTGACGAAGTAATTCCAGAACCGCTGGGAGGTGCTCATTGGGATTACGATCAGGCGGCGGAAATGCTGAAAAATTTTCTTCTTCCAACCATTGAGGCTCTGGAAAAAATACCTGCTCAGGAGCGAGTAAACAACAGAATTGAAAAATTCGGGAAAATGGGATTCTGGGAAGAAACAGTTTAATCAATACTATAAAATAATCGGAGCTATTCGAAGCATAAAACCATCATGCTAAAAATTGGAATATTCGGCGCAGGCCATCTGGGGAAATTTCACATCAACAACTGGAAAGCAATTGAAGGCGTTGAAATTGTTGGTTTTTACGACCCAAACGACAACAACGCTATCGAGGTTGAAGAGAAATACAATATAAAACGTTTTGACAACGAAGATTTATTGATGGAGAGTTGCGATGCTGTAGACATCGTTGCACCTACCTCCTATCATTACAACCTTTGTGAGTCTGCACTTAGAAAAGGCAAACATGTTTTTGTAGAAAAGCCTTTAACCAATACCATGGATGAGGCACGCGAACTGGTAAAGCTCGCTAAAGAATCCAACCTTAAATTTCAAGTGGGGCATGTAGAAAGATTCAATCCTGCCTTCAGGGCACTTGAGGGTTTTGAACTTAAGCCCATGTTTATTGAAGTGCATCGCCTCTCAGAATTTAATCCAAGAGGCACTGATGTAAGTGTTATTCTTGACTTGATGATACATGACATAGACATTATACTTCATCTTGTAAAGAGCAATGTAAGTTATATTTCTGCGAATGGGGTTGCTGTAATGAGTGACACACCTGATATCGCTAACGTTCGTATTGAATTCGACAACGGCTGTGTTGCTAACCTCACCAGCAGCAGGATATCGCTTAAAAAAATGAGAAAGACAAGACTCTTTCAAAAAGACGCGTACATTTCAATAGATTTTCTGGAGAAAAAAACTGAGATCATACGACTAGATCAACATGATGGCAAAAATGATTTCACCTTCGATATAGAAACAAACAAAGGAACCAAAACAATCGGCGTGGCCAATCCGAAGATTGAAAACAGCAATGCCATCCAGATGGAATTGGAGGTCTTTAAAGATGCCATACTGAACAATACAGAAACTCCTGTTACCATCATTGATGGATTCAGGGCAATGGAAGTAGCCCATCTGATACTTGATAAAATCAATCAAAGACAACATTGATGTAGCTTTAGCGCCAACAATCCTTCAAACATGAATCAAACCAGAATACATATTGGATGGTGCATTTTGTCGGATATTATTGTGAGTATACTTACCTGGCTTTGCTTCTACTACCTCAGAACCATCATTTACGCTTACCCTTTCAGCGTTCCTCCGGGTTTTTATCTGGGACTTTTTCTCTATACACTTGGTTGGGTAAGTTTACATTTTCTTAGCGGTGCTTACAATGATATCTACCACAAATCAAGACTCTCAGAATTCAACAGAATTTTAGCCGTTTCCTTAATTGGTTGCTTCGCACTTTTATTTTTCTTTATTTTAAAAAATCCGCAAAACAATAACCAGTACTACTACCAGGAATTTTTCAGTTTATTGCTGCCTTTCTTTATAGCAAGCTTGTTTGTTAGAATGATATGGTTAAACCACATCAAAAAACAACTGATTGAAAAAAAGGTATTTTTCAATACGCTCATTATCGGCACCCCAAAAAAAGCGGAGGAATTTTACTTAGAGTTCAATAAGTCAAAAGAAAATGCCGGATTCAGACTAAAGGCCTACCTCAATACTTCCAAAAATATAGCAGACCTCCATCTGCCTGATTTACTTTGTTTTGATGATTTGACCTCTCTTACCACAATCATAAAAGGCAATCAAATTGAGGAAGTGGTAATTGCCGTAGAAAAAAATGAAAGAATACTGATTACCCAAATACTTCAATCCTTAAGTGACCAGGAAGTCAATGTAAAAATAATGCCAGACACTGTTGACATCATCAGCGGCGCTTTGCAAACAAGCAATGTGTTTGGTGTACCTCTAATTGATGTTCACTCGGGCATTCTACCATCCTGGCAACAAAATGTAAAGCGCTTGATCGACTTATTGATTGCAGTTACAGGGATAGTTTTACTGCTTCCATTATATTTGTACATAGCCCTTCGAGTAAAACTGTCTTCAAAGGGATCATTGTTCTATGCTCAAGAAAGAATCGGATTAAAAGGCAAGCCCTTTACCATGTACAAATTCAGATCAATGATTGAGGATGCTGAATTAAACGGACCACAGCTAAGCAACATCAACGACAATAGAATAACCTACTGGGGTAAAACCATGAGAAAATGGCGATTAGATGAACTACCTCAATTTTGGAATGTTATAAAAGGCGAGATGAGTATGGTTGGTCCGAGACCGGAGCGTAAACATTATATAGACCAGATAGTAGCCATTCATCCGGAATACAAATACCTGCTCAAAGTTAAACCCGGAATAACCAGCTGGGGAATGGTGAAGTTTGGCTATGCATCAACCCTTGAAGAAATGATTCAAAGAATGCCCTATGACATTTTGTATGTTGAAAATGTAAGCCTTGCTCTTGATTTTAAAATTATGATATATACTGTAAAAATCATTTTTTCAGGATCGGGAAAATAAAAGAATTGCCCTTATGTGGCAAAGCAATCTATGAACAGAATACTCTTAACCATATCTCTGGTTTTTATTTTTTTAAACTCCTATGCACAGCCCAATAACTATTGGCAACAAAAAGTAAATTACAAGATCAGTGCTATACTCAACGATTCGACACATTCAATTATTGGCTTTGTTTCTATTGATTACTTCAACGAATCTCCTGATACTTTAA
>CANHMN010000140.1 GCA_947461645.1 Chitinophagaceae bacterium
GATGAAAAAGATGCTGATGGAAGAGAGTTTGACATCAATGATAAAGATGCTCTTTTTGAAGATGCTGCAAGGTTGATTGTGAGCAGCCAAAGTGGAAGTACATCACTTTTGCAAAGAAGAATGAAACTGGGCTACAACCGCGCTGGAAGATTGATGGATCAATTGGAAGCTGCCGGTATTGTAGGTGCAAGTCAAGGAAGTAAGGTTCGAGATGTACTGATTAAAACCGAAGCTGAATTGCAACAGTTGCTTGATAACATGGGTTAAATTAATGATCACATCACCCGCATTGGCTTATCTTATCTAAACTTCACACAAACCTGAACAATCATGTCTAAATTTCTTATCGTTGGACTTGGAAATATCGGTGAGGAATACGCAAATACCAGACACAACATTGGTTTTGATATCGTAAATGCTTTTGTAGCAAAACACGAAGCAAAATTTTCATCCGACAGACTTGCTTATGTTTCCGAATTTAAATGGAAAGGAAAAACGTTTGTATGTATTTGTCCTACCACCTACATGAACCTAAGCGGCAGGGCGTTTAAATACTGGATGGACAAAGAAAAGATTGCTATAGAAAATACACTAACTATAGTAGATGACCTTGCATTACCGCTGGATAAAATCAGGATTAGAAAATCAGGCACACATGCCGGACACAATGGTCTTCGTGATATTCAAGACATTATGGGTACAGATGCTTATGCTAAACTACGTTTTGGAATTGGTAGCCAATTCTCACGAGGAATGCAAGCTGAATTTGTTTTAGGAAAATGGAAAACAGACGAAATCCCCTTGGTAAAAATTAAAATAGAAAAGTCAGTCGAAATTATTGAAGATTTCGCTTTCATGGGCATTGACCAAACGATGACCAAGTACAATAACATGCAGTTCGCTCTCTAAATTATTGCCTATATACCCTTTATCTTTTAGGGGTTTGTTCCTTTTTTTTCGGCGTGTTTCGTTATATTTGTTAAGATAATCTTAAACCCCATAAAAATCAAACATGAAGATCATTTGTGTAGGAAGGAACTATGTAGATCATGCAAAAGAATTGGGAAATGAAGTGCCGACAGAACCGGTTATTTTCATGAAGCCCAAGAATGCTATACTTCAGCCCCATACTCCCTTTTATTATCCTGAGTTTACCAACGAACTGCATTATGAATGTGAGTTGGTTTTACGTATTTGCAAAAACGGAAAGTACATTCAGGAACGCCACGCTTCCAATTATTACAATGCCATCACATTGGGTATCGATTTTACTGCGAGGGACATACAGGATGAGTGCAAGAAAAAAGGGTTGCCTTGGGAAAAAGCAAAAGCATTTGACAACTCTGCTGCTGTTGGTAAGTTTATAGAAACTACTCCTGATTTCAAAAACAAAAATCTCGGCTTTACTTTTCATAAAAACGGAGAGGAGGTGCAGAAAGGCAATTCGAGAGATATGATCTTCGGGTTTGATTTTTTAATAGCTCATATCTCCAATTATTTTTCCTTAAATATTGGCGATCTTGTTTTTACCGGAACGCCCGCGGGTGTAGGAGAGTGTATGGTAGGTGACGAACTGGAGGCTTTCCTCGAAGGAGATAGCCTACTCAAAATGGAAATAAAATAAGCAATTCGCTATTCTGCATAAAAATCAATCAGTGCACCAAAATAATTTTCATTCCATCCTTGGGTGATGTTATCGTAAATTTCATCTGGGATATTGGTGTGTCTTAATTCTACAGAGGTATGGTTTTTTTCTTCATGAAGTATGATGGTAACTATTGAAGGGTGCTCTGTTTCTCCAAAATACCATTCCTGCACCAACTTCTTGCCGGGAACTATAGTGATGTTCTTTCCTACGATACTGTCCTCCCATAGGGAAAATTCAGTCTCCTCAACGGGTTCCATGATGGCAGGCTCACCTGTCCATAATTGAATGGTTGCTGCATTGGTGAGGGCACTAAAGAGAATTTCGGCTTCCGTATTTATCTTGTAGTATTTTTTGAAATCTTTCATTACTTTAATTTAGACTATAAAGTTAATGCTCTGAAAGAGAATCATACATTTTTTAATTCCAAGTTTTTCTATTTGAATTAACAACTTTGGGTATTCAAAAACATTTAATTTTGGAAACGCTGTAATTTTTTCTTTCATCCTTAAAACAAAACAGATGAGACGTACACTTGTTTTCGATTTTGTCAAAACGTTTTTTTTATTCATTGTTTTGATGTCATTTACATTTGTTTCCAACGCACAGTACAAAAGTTTTAAACTAAACGCTAATGGAGATACCATTAATGCCATAAACAATGCAGGACAAAAAGTTGGCAAATGGGTGATTGAAGTGCCAGAGTTAAGAGGTGAGCCCGGTTACGTAGAGGAGGGGATTTATAAAAAAGGAGAAAAAGACGGCTATTGGCGCAGGTACAATACTATGGGAGATTTGATTGCACTAGAGAGTTATTTGATGGGAGGTAAATTTGGTACACAACAATATTTCAACTACTTGGGAGATATTGAGCATGAAGAAAACTGGAGGGCGTATAATCCCGATGCGCCTTATGATACTATTGCTATTTATGGAGATGGAAACGGCGAAATTGTTGATTATAAAATTGTAAAAGCAGTCCCCTACAGTGTAAAAGATGGTGAATGGCGTTATTACGAGCCCGGAACGGGAAGAGTAATCAGAACAGAAACCTGGGACAGAAATGTTTTGGTAAATCCTAACGCTCCCAAAACTGCATCAGTGCCTACACCACCCAAAAATGACAAAATAGAAAAAACGCCTGAAATGCTTCAATGGGAAAAAAAGAACAAAGGCAAAAAAGGTGTTATGCGCGATGGACGAACTAAAGTGGATTAGCAAAACATCTTATCGCACAGTCTTTTAAGCTATTCCTTAATTTCTTTCTGCATTGGATTTCTACCGTTAGCAGCGCCTCTTGGGGCGTTGTCTCTGTTTTTGAACATTTGAAATTTACTCGGCACTTCTGCTATTGGCCAAGTGTTGTTTTTCTCGTCTATGTCGGCTGTCTCCCTGTAAGGATCTAATTTGATTGACTTTACAGCTTTATCCTTCATGAAAGTTTTTACAACCTTGTTCTCATTTTTACGCCAAACATTAGCGCCTACTCTGGTAATTTCTTTAGAGCCATCTTCATATGTCCATTCAATAATTAACGGCATCACCAATCCGCCTTTGTTGCTGAAGGTAAGCTCATACATTCGCTTATCGACAGCCAGGTTTGTTTTTTCTTCAGTGCTCAGAGGTTCTCGGATATTGCCAGGTACAGTAAATGGGGTGCTGTCAACTTTTACCAATCCACGGTCGTATTTCCAATAGAAATCCCTTAGCGTTGTATCCGCATCTGTTGCAAATACAATTTTTTTATCTTCTCTGTTTCTGATTTTTGAAATATCGTCAAAACTATTAAGAATAGGTTTTGCAACAGGAACGGTTCTGCTTCTTTCCTGGTTGTTTCTTGCTTCGGGAGTTTCCATATCAACTACAGACCATTTTACGGTATCAAGTGAAATGTCAACAGGATCAGTGTTATAGAACCAACCCCTCCAGAACCAGTCAAGGTCTTCTGCACTTGCATCTTCCATGGTACGGAAGAAATCTGCAGGTGTTGGATGTTTGAACGCCCATCTTCTGCAATATTCTCTGAATGCAAAATCGAAATTCTCTCTTCCCATAATAGTCTCTCTGAGTATGTTCAATCCTGTTGCAGGTTTTGAATATGCATTAGGTCCGAATTGGGCTATGTTTTCGCTATTGGTCATGATAGGCTCCAATTGGTCTTTAGGCAATTTCATGTAATCCACAATTTTGTATGCAGGGCCCTTACCCACAGGAAATTTATTGTCCCAAAGTTCTTCGGTAAGGTATTCTACAAAACTGTTCAAGCCTTCATCCATCCACGTCCATTGTCTTTCATCGCTGTTGATGATCATCGGGAAGAAATTATGGCCTACTTCATGTATGATAACACCCAACATCCCGTTTTTAGTAGATTCGCTGTAAGTACCGTCTTTCTCGCAACGGCCATAGTTGAAGCAAATCATCGGGTATTCCATGCCGTTAGCGGCTTCAAGGCTTTGTGCAACCGGGTATGGATAAGGGATGGTGAACTTGGAATAGGTTTTGATGGTATGTGCAACAGCCTTGGTACTGTATTTACTGTAAAGTTTGTAGGCTTCTTTTCCGTAACCGCTCATGCACATTACTTTTTTGCCTTCAATGTTTACAGGCATGGCATCCCAAACGAACTTTCTGCTGCTTCCCCATGCAAAATCACGTACATTTTCTGCTTTGAAAATCCAGGTTTTCTTTTTAGTGCTTTTTTGTTTTTCTCTAGCAGTAGCTTCTGCAAGCGTTACAATTTCAACTGGATTTTTTGCACTTTGTGCAAGCTGCCATCTTTTCAATTGATCGGCACTCAATACTTGCTGATAGTTTTGTCCGGTTCCTGTTGCCATTACTACATGGTCAGCAGGTACGGTCATGCTTACCTGATAGTTGCCGAATACAAGTGCAAATTCACCCGATCCTGCAAACTGATGGTTTTGCCATCCTTGAAAGTCGCTGTAAACACATAGTCTAGGAAACCATTGTGTCATGGTATAAATATCGTTTCCGTCTTCAGGGAAATATTCAAAACCGCCTCTTCCGCCGTATTTTGTTCTTTCGATGATGTTGTAGTTCCATTCTATTTTAAAAACAAATTGTTGTCCGGGCTTCAAAACCATTGGCAAATCAACTCTCATCATGGTTTTGTTGATGGTGTAAGTAAGTGGCTTTCCATCAACGGTAGTTACTTTGGTGATGTTGTCTCCATATTCTCTTTCATTTTTTCCCATCATGCGCTCAATTTCCTGCTCACC
>CANHMN010000141.1 GCA_947461645.1 Chitinophagaceae bacterium
TGGAAGCGACAGAATCGCAGAAGCAGTAATGGATATGGATGTTGATGTTGTGTTGAATGTGCAAGGCGATGAACCTTTCATTGATCAACAAAGTTTGGAGCGCTTGCTTTTGCAATTTAATGATCCAAAGGTGGATGTAGCTTCATTAATGAAAGTAATGAACAATACTACACTGATTAACGATTCCAATTACGTGAAAGTGGCTGTTGACAAACAAAACAATTCTTTGTTTTTCAGCAGAAGCGTCATTCCCTTTCACAGAGAACAAAGTATTTCACCTGTTTATTACGAACACATCGGCGTATATGCTTTCCGTAAAAAAATGTTGCTTCAATTCACTCAATGGGAACCTACACCACTAGAACTTGCAGAAAAAATTGAATGCCTTCGATACTTAGAAAATGGAGTGCAATTGAAGATGGTGGCAACAGAACATTCAGGGGTTAAAATTGATGTTCCCGAAGACCTTGAAAAAGCGAAAACTTATCTCTCCCTATTGAATAAATAATGAGTAGTTTTTAACCGAAATAGTTGACTAGTCTTTCCACTGCCTCTTCCAATGTAGATTCTTTTTTGGCAAAACAAAACCTCAGTACACGATTGTCTGTTGGTGTTTTGTAAAATGCTGAAACCGGTATGGTAGTAACACCCGCTTCCTCAGTTAATCTGATGGCAAATTCGTTTTCTGTTTGCGTTGAGATGTCTCCATACTCATACATTTGAAAATAACTTCCGTGCGAAGGCAACGCTTTAAAAGAAGTTTGTTGCATCAATTGCTGAAAATAATCTCTCTTCTGCTGCAAAAAGAAACCTAACTGTTTGTATTCCTTTTTTTGTTGTAAAAATTTAGAAAGCGCGACTTGCACAGGACTGTTACAGGTAAAGCAATTAAACTGATGTACCTTTCTGAACTCCTTCATTAAGGGCTCAGGAGCTATACAATAGCCAAGCTTCCATCCAGTACAGTGGTAAACTTTTCCAAAAGAAAAACATACGAATGTTCTTTCAAGCAAATCAGGATACCTCAACAGCGAAAGATGTGGCTTGTTGTCGAATATCAAATGTTCGTAAACTTCATCGCTGATGATGAAAATGCCTGTATCCTTCACCAACGCTCTCAATGCATCAATATCGCTCTCCTCCAAAACCTTTCCTGTTGGGTTGTGCGGCGTGTTGATGATGATGGCTTTTGTTTTCGAAGTAATTTTTTCCTGTACCAATTGCCAGTTGATTCGATAATCAGGAAATTCCAATGCAACAGGAACAGCAACACCACCATTGATTTCAATATTGGGAATATAGGAATCGTAAGCAGGTTCAAATAAAATCACTTCATCACCCGGACGAAGAATGGTGGTAAAGGCGGTATAGATGGCATAAGTCCCACCCGGTGTTATGGTAATTTGGGTTTCGGGATTAATGTTGGCATTGTAATCCTCATTCACTTTCTGCGACAATTGTTCGCGTAACGCAGGCAGCCCGCACATGTGTACATATTGATTGTAACCATCTTTCATTGCCTGATCAACAAGTTCCTGTAACTCACTGTTCATCGGAAAATCAGGAAAGCCTTGTCCAAGGTTGATGGCATTGTGTTTTACGGCAAGTGCACTCATGGTGGTAAAAATGGTGGTGCCAACCGATGGAAGCTTACTATGTATTATCGGATTCAACAAAAAGGTTTTAAATGAATCTGTCTCCTTTGTTTCTTTTTACTTCAGCAACATACTGCTTAATTTCCTGTTCTTTGTCTTTCTTACAAATCAACAGAACATCCGGGGTATCCACAACAATAAAATCTTCTAGCCCCTGAAGCAATACTAATTTGTTGTTGTCTGCATGCACCATATTTTTGGTAGCGTCTATCACCATTACATTGTTTCCGGCAACTGCATTATCTAGGTAATCTTTATCAATGGTATCATATGCGCTGGCCCATGTTCCTAAGTCGCTCCATCCAAAAGCAGCTGGAATAACATAAACATTATCAGCTTTTTCCATGATGCCATAGTCAATGGAAATGTTTACACACTGAGGATAAATTCTTTCTATGGCATTGCTTTCCTCCTTGGAATTGAGGTGCTGCTTTTCACCGTCGAAAATCTCGTAAAGCTCGGGCAAAAAATGCTCGAAAGCCTTAAGGATATTTTTGATTTGCCATACAAATATGCCTGCATTCCATAAAAAATCTCCACTGGCTACAAAAGTTCTGGCGAGTTCTCTATCGGGCTTTTCAGTAAAGGTCTTTACTTTATAAACATTGGGGCTTACACTCCTTTGTTCAAACTGAATGTAACCATATCCGGTGTTGGGATGCGTGGGTTTTACGCCAAGTGTAACCAAGGCTTTGATGTTGCTCGTGAAGGCAAGTGCTTCAAGACAAACCGCTTCAAATGAGCTGTCATCTGCAATAAGATGATCTGCCGGTGCACAAATAAGATTGGCTTCGGGGTTGATTTCAGCTAACTTGAAAGAAATATACGCTACACAAGGAGCAGTATTTTTTCTTGATGGCTCACACAAGATGTTTTCGGAAGGAAGTTGAGGAAGTTGTGATTTAACAATATCACGGTATTGCATAGACGTAACCACAAAAATATTCTCTTGCGGTATGAATTTGGCAAACCTGTCGTAGGTAGATTGAATGAGTGTTTTTCCCACATTCAGGATATCAAGGAACTGTTTAGGATAGTCTGTTCTGCTCATTGGCCAGAAACGGCTACCAATTCCACCTGCCATTATTGCCACATAATTGTTCTTGTTCATAATCACGAAATTCAGTTAAATAATTCCTTCTTTGATGAGGTCTTGTATATGTATGATGCCAAGATAACCTACATTATCCTGTACTAACAGCTGGTTGATGTTGTTGTTTCGCATTTGTTCAAATGCTTCTGCTGCCAATGCATCAGAAGGAATGCATTTGGGTTGAGCAGACATGATTTGATGGGCAGTAAGTGTTCCTATTTCGTCGTTTTTTTCGAGCATTCTTCTCAGATCGCCATCGGTAATGATGCCTTTGATATGGCCGGCTTCGTTTAAAACCGCCACTGCACCAAGTCTGTTTTTGGTAATTTCAACAATCACTTCTTTGATGGATGCTGTAGTAGCCACGTAAGGCTTTTGTTTGGAGGCAATGAGATCGCTTACCCGCAGATAGAGTTTTTTCCCAAGGGCGCCACCAGGATGGTATTTGGCAAAATCTGAAGGATTGAAAGATTTCCATTCCATCAGGCAAACTGCCAGAGCATCTCCCATAACCATTTGTGCAGTGGTGCTTGAAGTGGGGGCAAGATTGTTTGGGCAAGCCTCTTGTTCTACAGTAGTATTTAAAATGTAATGGGCATGTTGAGCCAAAAAGGAATTTGTATTACCTGTCATTCCTATAATCGTGTTGCCAAAACCGTTTAATAAGGGAAGCAATACTTTTATTTCCGGGCTATCGCCGCTTTTGCTGATGACCATAACAATATCATCCTGCTGAATCATTCCGAGGTCGCCATGAATGGCATCTGCGGCATGCATAAACAACGATGGAGTTCCGGTGCTGTTTAGTGTTGCAGTTATTTTTTGAGCGATGATGGCGCTTTTACCGATGCCACTTACCACCAGTCTTCCTTTGGTTTGGGCTATAGCCTGAACGGTTTGGATGAAATCATCATTTAAAAAATGCTGAAGTTGGGCAACAGCATTTGCCTCCGTTTGAATGGTTTTTTGCGCTGAAGATATGATGGCCTCCTTGTTCATTATCAGGGGGCAAACCTACTTCAAATAAAGGAAAAAGCAAAGAAAAGCGGTGTTTGACTGCTCCTTCAGGAAAAACAGTTGAAAATAAACAAAAAGGCCCGTCTTCAGAATTGACGGGCGCTTATTAATAACTAACCAAAATGAGGGGGAAATGAATACCTTAACTAATTAATCATACCCTCGAGTTTCTTTTCATTGGTGATGGTGATATAACCATCTTTTATTTCAATCAGCTTTTCACTTTTAAAATCGCTAAGCGTTCTGATAAGCGACTCTGTGGCTGTACCTGCAATAGTTGCGAGATTTTCTCTGCTGATATCGATTTTGAATTTTTCTTCGGGAGAAAAATGGTATTTGTTTTTAAGGGCAACCAATGCATCTGCTACTTTTTTGCGCAGCGAATTATAGGCAAGATTAAGCAGGTGGCTTTCTTTTTCGGAAATGTTTTTTGCGAGCAGCGAAATGAACTTGTTGGTTACTTCTCTGCTGTTTTTCAAAAGGTCTTCAAACTCCTTTTTAGGAATCAATGCCAACTCGCATTCATCAATAGCTTCAGCGGTTTCTTTGTATAGTCCGCCCTGTAAAAGCGCAACATGACCTAAAAAATCGCCTTCGCTGTACAACTCAGTAACCAGCTCTTTGCCGTCGTCGTTCGATTTATAGGTTTTTACTTTCCCTTTCAACACATAATAAAGTTGAATGGGATGATTGCTTTCGGTATATATAACCTGCTTCTTTTTGTATTTGTTGATGCTCCTGTATTCTACAAGCGATTTAATGGGGTCGCCGGTAGTAATATCCTGCTGCAGTTCATTGAATCCTGTAATATCCAGTGCATAGTCTTTTTTCAACACTTCTATTTTCTTGATTCTGCGGTCGATGGCGTTAAGTAACTCCGTGGCGTCGAAAGGCTTAGAGATATAGTCGTCTGCTCCGAGCTCCATTCCTTTTCTGAAATCGCTTCGTTCTGTCTTGGCTGTCAGAAAAATAAATGGGGTGTTTTTGATTTCTTCATTTCTTTCCAATGCGTGTAAAACACCATAGCCATCTAA
>CANHMN010000142.1 GCA_947461645.1 Chitinophagaceae bacterium
AGAAACGGTTCCTGTTGCCAAAGAGCAAGTAGGCTGGGCAATGGATGCCGTTGGAGTAGTGGGACTTGGAGGTTGATTATTGACTGTTAATGTCAATGCTGAAGATGTACATCCTCCTGAATTACGTGCAGTAAGATTGTAAGTTCCAGAGGATAACCCGGTAAATATTCCGGTGGTATTGGTATAGGTAGATCCATCAATACTAAAAGTAAAACCACTTAAAGAGGAGGTTACCGTTATTGTTCCAGTAGACAGCGTACAAGTTGGCTGAGTAACATTTGCTGTTGGGGTGGAAACGAAAGATCCCCCGTTAGTGATTGTTATTTGCGTTGAATCCGAAACACAACCGTTTGCATTTCTGCTGGTAAGAACATAATTACCCGAGGCCAATCCTGAAAATACCCCAGTTGTATTAGTATAAGTTGATCCGTCAATACTAAAGGACAATCCGGTTAAAGAAGATGTTACAGTTATGGTACCTGAAGCTACAGAACACGTTGGCTGTGTAATAGTTGCGATAGGCTTGGTAGGCTTGGTATTAATGATGAAATTGGTTGCTGTTCTGCAACCTGGGTTGTAAGAACAAGAAGCAAAGTAAACTGTTGTTCCTGCTGTATTTGTATTGGCCAATCCGGATCCTGAAACGCCAACAGGATTAAATGATGTTCCTGAACCAATGGAAGTTCCACCGGTGGCTGCTGTGTACCAATCGGTAGTAGCAGTTACATTTGCTAAATATTGTCCGCCTGAAGATGCCGGAGGTGTTACTGTCCAACCAAATGAACCTGTATAAGTACCTGTTGAACCATAAGTTGTAGAAATCAATGTATAGGTAACCCCCGCTGTTAAATTTGCTGTCATAAGGGGCTCATCTGCAGACCCACCATCATCATCCCCTACTAAAAAAGTTCCTCCGCCCGCACAATTACCTGGGACAAATGCACCTGATACAATGTAGCCCATGCCATCAATTGCAGCGTTATTATCCATTTCAAAAGTGTAGATCCCCGATGTACTAACTTGAAAAGTCTGGGCAACATAATTTCTAACAGCGGCTGCATCAAAAGAGCAAGCGGTTGAATTGTTTATGGATGACAATCTTGCAGCAGTTGGATTGGTTGAAGCATTAAAAGCTCCTGATTGCGTATTGCTGCCAGTAAAAATAAAACCCGAACAAGAAGTAGTTGCTGTTAAGCTTCCGCTTCCACCCAAACAAATGGATGCCCCACTTGTTGATGGTCCGGCAGGGTTTACGGTTACAATTACAGATGTAAAGCCTGTGCAACCGGCGAATGTAGCCGCTAATGTATAAGTTCCAGAAGCTGCTAAAGTTACATTGTTAATACTTGGACTTAACACTGTTGAAGTAAAACCATTAGGCCCAGTCCAACTGTATGTTGCACTTGGTTCAGTACAAGTAGCAGTTATATTTAAGGACTGACCTACACACAAAGGGCTATTGCTTGTTGCAGTTAAGGAAGGTGGCTGGCAGTTATTTAATGTTGTTGTCCATAATCCCCTACCATGTGTTCCTGCTACCAGTGTTCCATCCGAACTCCTGTATCTAATCATATCTGTTCTTACAACAGGAAAGGTTGTGCTTGCGTCCCAAACGGTTGAACTACCGTTTACCAGATCTGTAGTCAATACCCCTGTTTCTGTCGCAATTATTGCTTTTGTATTGTCTCCCGGAAAAAACATACCACCTCTTACTGGCATATCAGGCAATGTTCCATCGATGGCAGTCCAACTTGTTCCACCATTTGTAGACACCCATACATTATTAACACCATAATTGGAATATGTTGCAATTAGAAACTGATCGGTAGTGCCCACATTTATAGATGATACAGTACCTGATGGCATACCTGCTTGAGTGATATTTACACCCGCTGAGGAGGATGCAGCTGTATTTGCATTGTCAAGGTACGTAATCCTACCTCCTGCTGTTCCAAAGTAAACTCTGTTGGATGTATATGGTGATACTTTAACTGTTGATACTCTTGAACCGTTAAATGCTGTTATTCCTGTAACGATGCTTGCTCCAGCAGGAAAACCAGTGGTTGCATAATAGCTTCCAGAAGCAGTTGATTGAGGAGTTGTCCACCTGAAAAACTCACCTCCATCTGCAGATGCATAAACAACATTATTGGCATCATCATAATCAAAAGGATTAATGAATGAACCAAAATTTGAGGATGATGTTGAAGTCCCTTTAAAAAAATTAATGGCCGACCATGACGAACCGGTGTTTGAGGATCTTCTGTAAGTATTGAAAACATAAGAGCCATACATATATTGAGGCTCATTCTGATCTATTGCAACAAATGCACCATCTCCTCCTGTAACTTCTACAGATGTTGTTAATCCTGCACCGTTAAGCAAATGCGTTCCGTTGTCCTGAGCGCCAGCCATCATCATGTTCGTATTCGTTGGATGAATAGCACAAGAATAAAATTGCTTGATTCTTAGTCCTGAATTACGGTCACGTATGGTTGTTCCTCCATCTGATGAATAGTGAATCCCTCCGTCACACCCAAAAATCAATTTATTTCCGCCATCGTACCAAATAATTTTATGCAAGTCAGCATGAACATATTGACCGGATGTACCAACCCAATAAGACAACTGAGACCATGATGCGCCACCATTGGTCGTCTTCCAGGTATCAAGACCCCCAACTATAACCTGATCAGGATTAACAGGACTAATTTCTATAGCAAGTGAATACCAGCCTTGTTTACTTGCCCAACCTGCTGTTGGCTGGCCACCAGTTGCAGTCCAATTTGCGCCACCGTCTGTAGACTTGAAAATAGTAGGCACCTGATAAGAAGCATCAACGGGCAAAGCATAAAGCACGTTTCCTCTGCATCCGATTTCAGCTCTTTGTGACGCTGAGGTAAAAGCCGTAGTAGGTGCAGTCCAACCCGACGAACTTGTGACAGTTGCAGGAATATCTGTGAAACGATAGGTCTGTGTTGAAAAAATACCCGAAACAACATGCAATCTTCCTTGTGCTGACGTAGAGCTTATTTCAATATCACAAATATCCGAATTCATTCCACTTGGAGTAATCGTTGTCCAGGATGTTCCTCCGTTTGTTGATCTTAACAGTCCAGAACCTCTTGTACCCAAATAAACATTTCCTTGAAAATCACAGATTATTCTGGTGCACCAGCCATAAGAATTTGTGCTGCTCAATTGAGTCCATGTTACTCCGTTGTCTGTACTTTTAAAAACGCCATTTCCCTTAACGGCGTCAGAATTATAAAAAGCCTCACCGGTACAGAAATACATAATATTGTAGTTGGTGGGATCCTGACATATATCCGTTACCGCCAAGTTGCTTAAAAAATCATTAACAAGTATCCAGTTGGCAGGTGCGGTTGTGATATCAGTGGTTTTCCATAGCCCTCCATCAACACCTCCCACCCAAACGGTTTTCTTTGTTTGATCCGAAGAATCTACCATAACAGCCCTAACCCTTCCTGCTGTAATTCCGCTGTTTGCCCGGGTATTACCATTGCTCGGTCCTACAACATCAGAAAACGGCCCCCTTTCTGTCCAAGTCAAGGATGATAATCTGTTGGTCGTTCCTGAACGCTGACTCATTGTCTTCAACTTCATGCGCTTGGTTTTATCAAGCGCATCTAAGATACGTTCACGCGGAACCTTCCCTGTTCTTGGATCTTTGGTTATGTTGAATTCGTGTTGAGCAGCCATATCCGGACCATCATACTCATCGTGTTCCTCTTCACCTTCATATTCCTCAAATTCAATTTCCTTTTGTTTTTGTTTGGACAACCGACGACTTTCCTTTTTTTCTAGTTTAGTCTCAGACTTTATTTTCTTTTGAGCCATCAATGGACCGAAAGAGAAGAAAATAAAAACAAATAATAAAAAAGGGGTAAAGTTGAATTTCATGAGGAATCAATTTTGAAAATGTAGGATAAACAATATAAAAATATACCAAAACAACGAAAACATATAATTTTACTTATGCTTATTACAAGCCAATGCCACGAATAGTTTTAAATCTCTTAAGAAAGACATAAAAACAATTGAACAAACGCCTTGAATTACGTTTAGTTTACTAAAACTGATTATACCAATTTAAATATAATTCAAAGAACTAGCCTAATTTTACAAATTACTTTCTATAGATTTTAAGCCGCTATATTTTACCACATTAAAAGGAAAAAGAATAAAACAATGTCAGTTCAAAAGGAAATTAAGAAAATCACCACCAATACCCTTCAAAGGATGAAGGAAAACAGTGAAAAAATATCCATGATCACTGCTTACGATTTTTCCTTTGCAAAACTTTTTGACAAAGCAGGCATTGATGTAATTCTTGTTGGTGACAGCGCGAGCAACGTAATGGCCGGGCATGAAACAACATTACCCATTACTTTAGACCAAATGATTTACCATGCTCAAGGTGTTGTAAGAGGTATTGAAAGATGTTTGGTTGTTGTTGATATGCCTTTTGGTTCCTACCAGGGCAATTCCAAAGAGGCTTTAAATTCTGCCATCAGAATCATGAAAGAAACCGGAGGGCATTCTGTTAAACTTGAAGGTGGCGAGGAAGTTGTTGAATCTATCAAAAGAATCATCAGCACAGGCATTCCGGTAATGGGCCATCTTGGACTTACCCCACAAAGTATATACAAATTCGGAACTTATACTGTAAGAGCCAAAGAAGAAGCTGAAGCGCAAAAATTGAAAAGAGATGCGTTGTTGCTTCAGGAAGCAGGGTGTTTTTCCATCGTTCTTGAAAA
>CANHMN010000143.1 GCA_947461645.1 Chitinophagaceae bacterium
CTTTCTGAAGATTGGATAAACCTTTTCATCACCCAGGCAACCACGAGGGCCATAAGTGTGCCAAACAAATACAAAAACATCATTACCATACCCTGCAAACTGATGAATCCCAAATAGGTTTTAGGTGGTATTACTAGCGCTATCAAAATGGTGTAAACAGGTAGCCTTGCACTACAACTCATCAAGGGTGTTACAAGAATAGTCAACAACCTTTCCTTTCTGTTTTCGATATTTCTTGCGCTCATGATGGCGGGAACTGCACAGGCAAATCCGCTGATCATGGGCATTACGCTTTTTCCGTTTAAGCCCACTTTTCGCATAAGCTTATCCGTTAAAAAGCTGATTCTTGCCATATAGCCGCTGTCTTCCAATAAAGTGATTAAGCCAAACAGAATCATAATTTGTGGCACAAACACCATAATTCCGCTCAACCCCGCGAGTATGCCGTTAATAAAAAGATCGCTGAACATGTTTGAGGGAAGTATTTGGGTAAACCAACTCGAGGCTAAACCAAAGATCCATTCAATTGCAGCCATTGGATATTGCGCAATCCAAAAAACACTTTGAAACAAAAGAAACAAAACCGACAACAATATAACATAACCCCAATGCCTGTGCAGTAAAAGGTTGTCTATTTTATTGGTCAGCATAGATTTTTTTAACGGATCTTCTTCTGCAACAGATTGCTGCATAATATGCTTGATGCGCGCATAACGCTGAAGTATTTCTTCGGCCTGCGTTTTGGTTGAATTGAATTTGTTTTCTTTTTGTATGAGCTTTAGCTGAGCATAGGCTTGCTCGGGCAATCCAAGCTCTTCATAATTGATTAAATAATGAATAGCCTTGTAATTACTAATTTCCGGAAACATCGTTCTTACCGAAGCTATTGCCCTTGGGGCCAACATGGAGTTGTAGATGAAATCTGATGCGCTTACAGGTGTGGGTTGTTCAATTTTTTGCGCTATGGTTTTTTTTAGTTCGCCGATTCCTTTTTGTTTTCGCGGATTTACCACAACAATGGGAACACCCAGCTCTATTTCCAAGGAAGGAACATCTATACTCACCCCTTTTTGTTTGGCGATGTCCATCATCGTAAGCGCTACAACTACAGGTATTTTTAAATCGATGATTTGTGAGCAAAACAAGAGGTTTCTTCTGATGTTACTCGCATCTGCTACCAGCAAAATCATATCCGGCACAGCCTCCTTATCTTTCTGAAGCAAAACGCGGTAAGCAACCCACTCATCTGCCCTTCGGGGATAAAGACTGTATGCTCCCGGTAAGTCAATGAAATTGGCTTCCGTTTCCGGCGAAAGCCTACATACGCCTGTTTTTTTTTCTACCGTCACGCCCGGAAAATTGCCAATTTTCTGGTTTAGGCCGGTGAGTTCATTGAACAAAGAGCTTTTACCACAATTCGGGTTTCCTACGAGCGCTATGTTTGTCTTTTTTTGCAACAAGTTGTTTTAAAGAGAATTGTCATGCAAATGTAACATGATTAGCTTATTGGCTATTTACGAAATAAAGAAACCAATCTGTGATTACATTTGTGGGCTAATTGTTTGGCCTAATTTTTTACCAATACCTGATTATGAAAAAAAACACTCACGCAACAATTGCTTTACTCCTGCTTTTGTTTTTGCTTTCTAATATTACCAATGCCCAGCCGGGCGAAAATAGGCTTAATGCTCTTGTTAAAACAGTTTCTTTTCTTGCCGATGATAAGCTTGAAGGAAGAAGAGCGGGAACAAAAGGTGAAAAACTTGCAGCGGATTTTATTTCTAAGCAATTTAAGCGAAACAAACTACAGGCACTGGGCCTTGCCGGCGATTTCTTGCAGCCCTTTGAAATTAACGACGGGCTTAGCATTGAAGCAAGCTCTTTTTTAAAGCTTGGAAAAAACAATCTTGAGCTTTATCGGGATTTTGTTCCCATGCCCTTTTCCAACAACGGTGAAACCTCGTTTGCTTTTAATAGCCTTCTGCTTTACAACATCAACGATTTAATAGAAGAAAACGAAGGAAATCCACATTTCGATTTTAATGATGCACTATACCAGAAAATAAAATCGCTTTATGCTTCTCGACCAAATGCTCCTGTTCTTCTTTTCAACGGAAAAGATTCTGTGCTAACCGAAAGGTTTGATGCCGGAAACAAAAAAAGCAAGCTGCCTTGTTTTGTTGTGTATGTATCTCCACGCGTTGCGCAGCTGTTGCAGGCAACAATAGATACGCTTCACCTTAATGTAAACATTGTTGAAAGCAAAAGGACAGGACACAATGTTGTTGGGCTTATCAACAACAACGCCGAAAAAACAATAGTAATTGGGGCTCATTACGACCACCTGGGTTATGGCGAAGACAAAAACTCGCTTTACGTTGGCAAAGAAAAAATGATTCACAATGGTGCCGATGATAATGCAAGTGGCACCGCAGCGCTTTTGTTGCTCTCCAAAGAACTGAATGAGAAAAAATACAATCGTTACAATTATCTTTTCGTTGCTTTTTCGGGAGAAGAACTTGGTTTATATGGTTCAAAATATTTTGTTGACCACCCACCAATTGATTTAAAAAATGTTCGCTTCATGATCAACATGGATATGGTGGGCAGACTCAACGACAGCACCCGCGGATTAACCATCGGTGGTTATGGTACATCTCCACAGTGGGGTGAGTTAATCAACCTCAAAAACGATTATTTCAAAATAAAAATTGACAGCGCCGGTAGCGGTCCAAGCGACCACACTTCTTTTTACAGAAAAGATATTCCTGTGTTGTTTTTCTTTACAGGAACACACTCCGATTATCACAAGCCTTCTGACGATGCAGAAAAAATCAATTACAATGGTGAGCTAAAAATCATAGATTTGATAGTAGATATTATTACTCAATCTTTTGAGAAAAAAGAAATTGCTTTTTCAAAAACAAGAGAGGCCGCGGCAACAGGAAAAAGCTCTTTTAAGGTAACCATGGGTATAATGCCCGATTATACGTTCAGCGGTGTGGGGGTGCTGGTAGAGGGCGTTAGTGATAACAGGCCGGCACAAAAAGCCGGAATAAAATCAGGTGATGTTATTCAACAGCTTGGGCGTTTTGTTGTTGAAGATGTGCAAAGCTATATGAGCGCTTTAAACAAGTTCAACAAAGGCGATGAAGTAGAGGTGAAAATAAAAAGAGACAAATCGGATATTGTAGTTAAAGTGGTCTTCTAATTGAGGTTTCATTGATACCAATAAAACAATTGAGTTGTGAAGCTTAAAATCGACAACGAAGTTTTAATTGAAGAGTTTTTTGAGGGCACGCACCTTCTCGGTATAGTTGCGCCTATTAAGAACTTTCAGTTTGTTTGGCACATCAACGAATTGATGGGCTATGGCTTTACCATCAACCATGACCTTGAAATTTCCCTCATGAAAAAAGGGAGAAAATACTTTTTCTCCATCTACGAATATAAAATCCCCGGCTCCTGCCTTGTTCACTATTTATACCACAACCAACACGATGGCGAATACCTTCTTCCCGAATTCAAACACCTGGATTTTCTGTGGCTGACCAAGGGTGACGATGTTGAAAAAGAAGAGTTACATGGCTTACAGCAAATGATAAAAACCATACCGGGCGTGCAGTTGGTAAACGAAATGACGAACGAAAAAATTAAAAACAAACAACACCTTATATTATAAACATGTGGAGCGAAGTAAACAACAAACTATACAAGAAATTTATCTTCCGTAACTTTTCGGAAGCGTTTGGTTTTATGGCAAGGGTTGCGCTTGTTGCAGAAAAATTAGACCATCATCCCAACTGGAGTAACGTATATAATGTTGTAGAGGTTTTTCTTTGTACGCACGAAGCGGAAAATACTGTAACAGAAAAAGACCACCAACTTGCCAAGGCAATTGATGCGTTGGTTTAAGCCTTTACTTGTATTGTTTTCTCTTGTGGTGGTACAAATTTTCCTATTGGCGTTGTAAATGCAGATAAATTGTTTTTATCCAAAACAGCAATAATTTTTTCAGCAGCACTCTCCTTTACGCTAAACATTATACCTCCGTTGGTTTGAGGATCGGGCAAGAGGTTAAAGGCCTCCATTACATTTACGCCTTTATCGAACGCTGTTTTTGTACTGTAGCTGTTCCAGTTTCTGTAAGTAGCATCAGGAACAATTCTCTTTGCTACAAATTCTTTTGCTCCTTCTATTACAGGTATGTTTGAATAGTAGAGCTCGAGCGAAAGATTTGCGCCTTCTGCCATTTCAATGGCATGTCCTAGCAAGCCAAAGCCCGTTACATCTGTCATTGCGGTAACTTCGTCAATTTGCGCAAGCGCTTCACCGATAAAATTCAATTCCACCATTTGCTTTACCAATACCTCTAGCTGATTTTCCGTTATAACATCACGCTTTTGTGCGGTTGACAATATACCGGTACCTATTGGTTTAGTTATGAACAACAGGTCTCCTTCCTTTGCGGTGTTGTTTTGTTTGATGTTTTCTTTTTTGATGATGCCGGTTACCGATAATCCAAAAATGGGTTCGGTAGAATCTATGCTATGTCCGCCCGCAAGCGGAATACCGGCTTTTGAACAAATGTTTCTTGCTCCTTCTAACACGCTCGCAGCAAGATGTGCAGGCAGTTTTTCAACTGGCCAGCCTAAAATAGCAATGGCCATTAGCGGTTTTCCTCCCATCGCATATACGTCA
>CANHMN010000144.1 GCA_947461645.1 Chitinophagaceae bacterium
CCAACTGTTTTCCTTTCTTCATCACTAAAAAGCGGAAGACTAACGGCGTTGGGTATGTGCGCATGAGTAAATTCTCCCGGACTCCTTACATCAAAAACAGGAATCGATGCTGCGAGCGAAACAAATTCTTCTATAGATACGCGTTTGATAGACAAGGTTGATAGTGCTTTTTTAAATAAGCTTGTGCGAATATAAAATTAATTGTGGTGGGGGGAGGTTTAATGTTGGTTAAATGAGTTCAATGCCCTACGTTAGGGGTTCAAGAAGTTCAATGAGTTTAATGCCGGCCGGCAAGGGTTTAATTTGGGTTTTATGCCCGACCATTGACCGGTTTTATGGTTTAGTGTTATATGGTCAACCATTTCTGTTTCAACAATGGGATTCATTTACGCCCCGTAGGGATATAATGTTCCAACATGATGAACTAAGGAGAACTAACACCCCTTCCAACGTCCCCTGCGGGAGACATTGGAAGGAAAACGTCTGCCTTACAGCTGGGGTTCAATGATTTTAATGCACGAGTTTAAAAGGTTTAGGGGGGGCGCCTATTTGTAATCCTATTGTAAAACAAATTGAAGAATGGTCAATGTGAGTTATTTGTTGACCAACAACCATTGAACTTTTTAAACCTTTAAACAGCGAAGCGTATTAAACCTTCCTTCCAACGTCTCCCTGCGGGAGACGTTGGAAGGAAAAGAGCGGGTCAATCAAAAATTTTTCGGTGATAACACCAACAAGTGCGGGTGCGTGGCTCGGCAAAACGCGCGGAGCGATCGGGTTTGCCTTGATTTTTCTTTGTTTACTTTCTTTGTATCAAGACAAAGAAAGTAAATGTAACAGATATTCAATCTCCTTTGAAATTAAGCTAGATAGGAATGCACATAACCTGCTGGCAGCAAAAGAAGAGGTCATAACAACAATTCTTCCAACGTCCCCTTCGGGAGACATTGGAAGGAAATAATAGAGAACAATAAACCTTAAACCCTAAACCCTAAACCGTTTTCACTCCGTTGGAGTGAAAACCTATCCATTCATGGAAGTCAAAAACTCCGCATTGTCTTTCGTTCCTTTCATGTTTTTCAACAACAAGGTGATTGCCTCTTCCGGATTCATGTCGGCCATGTGTTTTCTCAATACCCACATTCTTTGAAACGTTTCTTTGTCCAACAACAAATCATCTCTTCTGGTTGAAGAAGAAACAATATCAATTGCAGGATATATTCTCTTGTTGGATAGTTTTCTTTCTAATTGTAGCTCCATGTTTCCGGTTCCTTTGAATTCTTCAAAAATAACCTCATCCATTTTACTTCCTGTTTCTACAAGCGCAGTTGCAATGATGGTAAGCGAACCGCCGTTTTCTATTTTTCTTGCAGCACCAAAAAATTGCTTTGGTTTTTGCATAGCATTAGCCTCAACACCACCCGACAAAACCTTTCCGCTCGATGGAGCCACTGTGTTATGGGCGCGCGCTAATCTTGTAATAGAGTCTAACAATATAACCACATCGTGGCCACACTCTACCAATCGCTTTGCTTTTTGAAGTGCTATAGTAGAAACCTTAACGTGCTTTTCTGCGGGCTCATCAAATGTTGATGCAATTACTTCGGCCTTCACGCTTCTCTCCATATCGGTTACCTCTTCCGGCCTTTCATCAACCAGCACAATCATCAAATAACACTCGGGGTGATTCTCTGCGATAGCATTGGCCAATTCCTTCAACAACATCGTCTTACCGGTTTTCGGCTGCGCAACAATCAAACCTCTTTGTCCTTTTCCTATAGGCGTGAACAAATCCATTATTCTTGTGCTGAAATTATCGGGCTTAGTTGTAAGGTTAAGTCTTTCGAAAGGAAACAACGGTGTGAGGTAATCAAACGGTACACGATCTCTTACTTCTTCAGGGCTCTTTCCGTTGATGGTCTCTACCTTTAACAAGGCAAAATATTTTTCACCTTCTTTTGGCGGACGAACAGAACCATATACCGTATCACCTGTTTTTAAACCGAACAGTTTTATTTGTGATGGAGAAACATATACATCGTCGGGGCTTGACAAATAGTTGTAGTCGCTGCTTCTTAAAAAACCATATCCATCAGGCATCATTTCCAAAACACCTTCACCTAAAATAACACCATCGAATTCGATGTTGAACACCTGCTCTTTTCTGTGGGGATGATGGGGTTTGTTTTCTTTTTGCGGAACCTGCGCCGGCGGAATAATTTCTGTATTGGGAAGCTGTATGTCTTCCTGCTGAAGCATTTGTGCTATTGCAGGAGAAACGGTCGTTGATTCCTCTGTTATGGGCTGCAAAGAATCTTCTTGTTCAAAAAGCTCGGGTTTTGATTTTTTAACCGGCAATTTTTTTTCCACCTCTGCTTTTTTAGGTTTGGAGGAAATAGTTTCCTTTTTTTCTTGTTGCTCTTTAGGCGCCTCTGCCGTATCGCCTTTTACAATCCTTTTTCTTTTGGGTTTTTCGGATTCGGATTGTTTTTTTTCTGTTGCCATAACTGTTTGTTTTTGCAAAATTTTATCCACCAGTTCTTTTTTAGTGGGCTTTTGAACATATGAAATATCTAATTCCGAAGCAATATCCAAAAGCTCAGGAACAAGCAGCTCGTTTAGCTGATTTTCGTTGTACATATTTTAGGGGGAAAGAGCATATTTTGATAAAAATGCACGCTCTGATAAATGTTTTTGAGTAAAATATCTGGTGAATGCTGTGATTGATTGGAGATGGTGTTGATTCGGGAGGTGACTCTGATAACTTCTCCGCTGCAATATTAAGCAGTTTTTGTGAATTCGATGCTTTTTTAAAAGATGTTTTTTATCTTGGTCATTGCTGATGTTTTTCACAAGATTGAACCACTTAAATGGTAATACTATATATTATCAATTAATTATTATTCTTTTAGGGGTGGAAATAAGTGTACTTTTGCGTTGTTCTTTTATTTTAATGCGGCTTTTGGCATTTTATTGATTGGTTGCTATCACCATGGTTTCGCTAATGCTACTGCACTCCTCAAATTGATCGCTTTTACCGCTAAACATTTTTAATTTTTTATTTTGTTATTCAATCAACTAGGTATTATTGAGCCTATTCTTCAGGCACTAAAAGAAGAAAACTACACATCGCCTACTCCAATTCAAGAGAAGGCCATACCTGCAATGTTATCTGGCAGCGACCTATTGGGTTGTGCACAAACGGGCACCGGAAAAACCGCAGCGTTTGCTATTCCTATTTTACAATCATTAAGCAAACCACATGCATTCAAACCAGGCGAAAAACCTATCAGGGCGCTGATTTTAACACCAACAAGAGAACTGGCCATTCAAATTGAAGATAGTTTTAAATCTTATGGCAAACACCTCCGCTTAAATCATTTGGTTGTTTTTGGTGGTGTAAATCAAAACCCTCAGGTTAGCGCGCTTAAACGAGGTGTCGATATTTTGGTGGCTACGCCCGGAAGGCTTCTAGACCTGATTAGTCAGGGTTTCATCAACCTTAAAGAGGTAGAAATATTTGTTTTAGATGAAGCCGACCGCATGCTTGACATGGGATTTGTTGTTGATGTAAAACGAATAATAACAAAACTCCCCTCAAAAAGACAAACGTTTTTTTTCTCGGCAACCATGCCCAAAGAAATTGAATTGCTCGCAAATGCTATTTTAAGCAATCCTGTAAAAGTGGAAGTAACGCCCGTTTCTTCCACCGCCGAAACCATAAACCAGTCTTTGTTCTTTGTAGAAAAGCAAAACAAAAAAAGCCTGCTTGCTTTTCTTCTTGAAGACACCAATATAAAATCTGTACTTGTTTTTACCAGAACCAAACACGGTGCCGATAAAATCGTAAAAGAACTGGTTAAAATTGGGGTTAAAGCAGAAGCTATCCATGGCAATAAATCTCAAAATGCCAGACAAAGGGCTTTAAACAACTTTAAAACTAAAGCAACCCGCGTTTTGGTTGCTACCGATATCGCAGCAAGAGGTATTGACGTAGATGAGCTAAGCTATGTTATCAACTATGATTTACCCAACATTCCCGAAACCTATGTTCACCGCATAGGAAGAACAGGAAGGGCTGGGTTAAGTGGTGTTGCTTTTTCTTTTTGTGAAGAAGAGGAAGTGGCGTATCTGAAAGACATTCAAAAGCTAATTGGATTACAAATTGTGGTGAACGATACGCATCCTTATCATACCTCTTTCAATATTCAAAAAAGCAATCAACCGGCTGCAATAAAAAGAAACAACAATAACAATCGTTCCGGCAATTATGGTGGAGCGAAAAAAAAGAATCATTTTTCAAGACAAAGAACAAATTAAGCCTCAGATAATTAGGACTCACTTTTTTATCTTTGTTGTAAAACAATTCCCATTATGCTTAACAAGCGCACACGAATAAAAGAACTTCTTCTCTCTGAAAAAACAGACTATAGCACAACCGTAATGGGTTGGGTAAGAACGTTCAGAAACAACCAGTTTATTGCTCTCAACGATGGAAGCACCAATAATAATTTACAAATTGTTGTTGCATTGGGTTCGCTAGAGGAGTCAATATTAAAGAGAATTACAACGGGGGCATGTATAAAAGCTACCGGAAAAATAATTGCCTCTTTAGGTAAGGGACAAAAGGTTGAAATGACTGCCGACACTATTGATATTTTGGGAGACAGCGATGCCGAAA
>CANHMN010000145.1 GCA_947461645.1 Chitinophagaceae bacterium
GTAACTTTTTTCAATGGCATTGAAGTGTCTTTGCTTTTCTTAACTTTCATTTGCAGCACATTATCCAAACCGAAATTCAACCCGCCAAATTTTACATCAGAAAATACACCAAATACACTACGTTCGTAATAGCTGTATTTTGCCGTTCGCCCTGAAGTATCAATCTTAGTCTGATAATAACTTCGTGCATTCATGTTTGGTTTGTAGCTGGCTGAAATACTTGGCCTGATTTCATGACGAATGGCTTGTATTTTGCTTTTGGGCCTAAATCCGAAGGATCCAAATATTCTGGTCGTCATACCCAAACCAAAGCTCATGTCTCTTGCTGTAAACATGCCGTTGGTAACCACAGTGTCCAACTTTTTATCAACTTCATTCCAGCTTCTGATAAATTTCTCCTGGTACCACCGTTCTTGGTAACTAACGGAAGGACTGATTTGAAAAGGACCGAGTGATGGCAAGGCTAACGTAACCGGAACATTGTGACTTGCCCCCCATTTGAAATTGTCTGCAAATTGCTGCGTGATATCATTTGCAGTATCGTAAAAGGAACTCATGCTTCTTGCATTAGTATTCAATGCGACACCAATGTTTTCATACCATTTGGTATTCCCCAACGCTTCTTTTTTACGGAAGGGATAAAGTGTATTCACATTAAAAGAAACATCCGGCAGATTTAAGTTAATGAGTCTTTGTTGTGTATTTTGGTTGTGATTCGCACTCACAGATAAATTGTAAGGTTTGTCTTTCCATACTTTTGCATAAGTGATGGATGAGCTCAACTGATTGGCAAAGTTTCTGGTTGGACTATTAGGCACCTGGGCGTTGAATTTACTGCTTCCAGCATTTACATTGGCATTGAAACTTACACCGGGCCTCGCTTTTGAATCTGCGCTATGAGACCATCTCACGTTGAAAGTTTGCGAGGAATAATAATCAGGATCTCCCTTAAACCCATTTTTAAACCGTTGCATGTCCAATGAAAAATTTCCCTGATAACGGTAACGCCTGTTGTACCGGGGACTAACATTAAAAGTCCAGCCACCATAGGAATAAATTGTACCTCTGGTAACCACATCCCAGTTTGGAGAAAGAATTCGATAGTAGCCTATGCCTTCCATCGCTAAACCCAGTTGATTGTTTGCAGAAAAACTTGGAGCCAAAACCCCGGAATGCATGCCTGTTTTTAACGGATAAATCCCGAATGGTAAAACACTGGGAAGAGGCACTCCTTCTATTTCAGGATGAACAGGGCCTGTAAAAGCAACCTTATTGTTGATGAACTTTATTTTAGAACTTACAAAAGCAAAGTGAGGCGTATCCAAATTGCAAGTAGTAAACCTGCTGTTACCGGCATAAAAATCATCCTTACCAACTTTTTTGATTTTCTCTCCATACACAAACATTTCACCCTGTTGGGTATAGGTACCTTTTGTGAGCCCCTTACCTGTTTGCATGTTGAAAAAAATGGAGTCGCTCACCGATTTAAAATCTGCCTGTTTAAAGGAAGGATAGGAAATGACATTTCCTGAGCTGTCTTTTTTCAGGAAAGCTGAAATTTTGTTTTGAGATTGATCATATTGAATTACCGGAGCAGAAAGCGCGTTGTCTTGGTAATCCAACTTTGCGTTGTTACCATATAAAAACAATTTGTTGGCTGGCACATCAATAACCATAGAATCGGAGGCAGAAAAAACAACTGGTGCGGTGAGGCTGTCTTTTGATTTGGGATAAACAATCGTATCAGTTGCTAGCCTATTTGCTATTGGAAGGGTATCACAATAGGTGAAAATCGAATTAAAATCTATAGGAAAAGTTAAATACTCACCCCTCGCATTATTAAAGGCAAAGCCAAATGCGAGTAACCCGAAAAATAGGTATTTTGCCTTACCTTTGCAGATGTTGTTCATATTACAATATTGCAAAAATAATTATTAAACACTTATTGTGGTGCAATATGTTATTTGAGTGAAAATCCCCTTTAAACCCAAGTATTCATGGTAAAAAGAATTTTATCTATACATTTCCTATTCCTTGTGTGCTTTTCTTTCAACAAACAATTGTTTGGACAGAATACGAAAAAGCTTAAAACCATAATTGTAGATGCTGGTCATGGTGGTTCCGACTTCGGGGCTGTTGGTCAATATGAAAACTCCCTTCGCTCCAACGAAAAAGATGTAACCCTAGCCATTTCTCTAAAGTTGATTGACGAACTAAGAAGAAAGCTGCCTGAGTTAAAGGTTGTTCCCACCAGAACTACAGATATTTTTCAAGATCCAAAAGAAAAAGCAAAAATAGCCAACGACAACAAGGGCGACCTATTTCTATGTATACACGCTGATTCTGGTCCACTGAAAAGTGGTAGAAGACAAATAGGCACCCATACCGTAACCAGATACAAGGTTACTTACAAGGGTAAAGGGAAAAAAAGAAAGAAAATATCAACTCCTCACAAAGTCACTGAACCATTGTACGAATATTACAAAATGCCCCTAACCAGAAGTGGTACAAGTGTTTGGATATTCGCAGCACACAAAACAAGTGACAAGCTTAAAGCTATCATGAAGGAACAAGGTGATAACGAAAGCGAATACGAAATAGAATCAGGAGCAGACTCGACCTACAATAATTTTGATTTCAACAGTCCGGAAGGTAGAGCACTCGCTCAGATTTATGCCAAAAGATACCAAGAAAAAAGCGACAAACTCGCCACACTTGTAAATCAGGAAGTAGAAAAAACAAACAGACCAGCACTCGGTGTGAACCAGCGCCAGAAAGGCATTTGGGTGCTACAAGCCACAAACATGCCTGCCATACTAATCGAAACCGGATTCATCAATAACCCTGAAGATGAAAAATACCTGAACAGCGAAGATGGTCAACAGGAGTTGGCTGAAACCATCACCAATGCAATCATTAGATACAAAAAGCAATTGGAAGAAAACCACAATTAATCAAACTACACTCAGCTACTTTAACTACTGCAAACGTGAAATTCAACAATGAAATAAAAATAGGAATACTTGCCATCATAGCTGTTGTCTGCTTTGTGATAGGTTTTAATTTTCTAAAAGGAAAAGGACTTTGGAGCAATAGCATGACATTGTACGCTACCTACAACAATGTTCAAGGATTAGCAGCATCTAATCCGGTGGTAATTAATGGCTTGCAGGTAGGTATGGTAAGCAGCATCAGCAACGACAAAGACATGAAGCAACTGCTCGTAAGTATTGAACTTAATGAGCAACTTAATATTCCCAAAAACTCAGTGGCTATAATCATCCCCAATCCATTAGGAAACAACAAACTTGAAATCAAATTGGGTGATGCCAACAATTACCTTAAAAACAAAGACACTATTGCTACACAAGTGAGCAAAGGAATAGTAGACGATGTCTTACAGAAAGTTGACCCTTTATTGTTTGAGGTAAAAAAAGCAGTAACAACGCTCGATACCTTACTAAGAAGCGTTAACAGCGTTTTCGATAAAACTGCTAAAAACAATGTATCCGATATTCTAACTCATCTTAATGAACTTTCAGCATCCCTAACTGCCTCGGGTGCATCTCTTGAAAAAATGATGGAAGCTCAGAATGGAAGTGTGACCAAATCCTTGAATAACATTGAATCCTTCTCACAAAATCTTTCCAAAAACAACAGTAAGATAACCAACATTATCAGCAACCTCGATAAAACAACAGGCAAACTTTCTGCAATAGATTTAGAAAAAACTTTACTGTCAATAGATTCAGCAGTTTACTACCTAACGGCTACCATTCAACGAATGAACAGCAGCAACGGTTCAATAGGTTTGTTAATGAATGACCAAACCTTATATAAAAACCTGGCATCAACCAGTAATAAATTAAACCTATTGCTTGATGACATCAGAACACATCCAAAAAGATATGTGTCTGTATCTATGTTTGGTAAAAAAGAAAAAGAAGCACCTCTACAAGAGCCTTTGCCTGATACAATCAACTCGCCCTACCTCAAACAAAAACAATAATCATTGTTATTAATCATTTGATGTATTGAAGCAGCTAACGAACATATTTTTAATTATACCAGTATTCATTTTCTTTTTTTGCTCAAAATCAATTGCGCAGATTAACTCTACAGAAGACACCATCAAAAAAATAGAAATCATCAACGCCGCAAGTTTGAGGCAGATTACTATTGATGATACAACCTTGCTGGAAACATTAAGCGGCAATGCCATTTGCAGACAAGGAGGAACTACCTTAAGCGGAGACAGCATTGTATTAAACAAAAGAACAGGGACTGTTGAAGTTTTTGGCAATGTGCACATTAATGACGCTGATACTGTAAATACTTACTCGAACTATTTGTTGTACAACAGTAAATCGCAGATTGCCAACCTCAAAAATAACATCAGGTTTATTGATGGCAATATGCAACTCACTACAAACGAATTGATATATGATGTACAACAAGGAATAGCTTCCTATAAAAACGGCGGCAAGGTAATCAACAACAGTACCACACTAACGAGCAAAGATGCTGTGTTTTATTCCAATACCAAGGATGCTTTTTTTTATGAAAACGTAAAACTTACCGATCCAAAGTACAGCATGAAAGCGGATCGGCTCAGGTACAACACCTATTACCGCAATGCCTACTTTATCGCTCCAACA
>CANHMN010000146.1 GCA_947461645.1 Chitinophagaceae bacterium
GCAAAAAACAATGGCCAAGATTTTGTTCCGATTCATGTTTTTCCAGTTAAATATGCTGTTTCTGCATCTATGGAATACCTCAATAATGCCATCAAGGACAATGATTATTTAAAGGAATTCAATAAAACAATTAGAACGGCCTATGAGCACTTTGAGCTTAAAAAAGAATTGCCTTTCATAATGGTTAATCAAAGAGGGCAATATTATTTCAACTGATGTTGCATCAATCAAAGGGAGTTACATTCTCATCAAAAACTGCACAGTTTCAGTTGTCTTTTGTTCCAACAGGATGATTTTGTTTCTGATGAATTCATGCAATGATTCTTCGTTGTAGTGCCTTATAGTTAGCAATTCGAGCCCATTTTCCAGTTGAACGTCAAACATGTTTTCGGCTTCAAGGGCGAGCTGTTCAATTTTTTCCGGGTGATAGTCGAAGCAACACAATAAAGAGATGGCCGTATGCTGTGTAAGGTTTGGCTTAACCCTGGTTTTACTAAAAAGCTGTTGCAGCATTTCGGCTGGCTTGTCTTCTATAAAAGAAAAATCCTTCGACTTAAAACTCATTAATACCTGCTTCTCCTTGTGAACCACAATAGGGGGTAGGCTTTTACTTACAGTATTGCTGATGGTGGTGCCTTGTAAAGATGGATTGATAAAGCTTTTTACCAGCAAAGGAATGTTTTTGTTTTGTAGGGGCTTTATGGTTTTAGGATGGATGACTTGAGCGCCATAATAAGCCATTTCAATGACTTCTAAATAACTCAGTAAAGTTATATTGGTGGCATCAGGATATTTTTTTGGATCCGCGCTCATAACAGCATCAACATCTTTCCAAATGGTAACTGATTCTGCATTCAAAATATGCGCAAAAACCGCCGCGGTATAATCGCTTCCTTCTCTGCCAAGTGTGGTGCTTTCATTTTGGTCTGTTGCGCCAATGAAACCTTGCGTTACGATAATATCGTGATGTTTAAATAAAGAAATAATGGTTTCTCCTATTTTATCTTTACTGTATTCCCAATCAATTCCTGCATCCCTGAAATTGTCGTCCGTTCTCAGTAAATCTCTAACATCAACCCATGTGGCACTTAGTTTTGATTGTTGCAAATGACTGCAAAGTATGGAGCTGCTCATTAGCTCACCGCAGCAAACAATTTGATCATAATAGTAATCATAACTTCTAACCGGTGAATCATGTAAAAGCCATTCTGTTTCAGTAAAAAAGGGCTTTAGTTTTTCCTTTGTTGCTGATGAATAATCTGGATTTATCAATGATTCAACCGTGCTGTTGTGGGATTCTTTGATTAGCTCAAATTTCTTGAGTGCTGTTTCTTTGTTGTTGTTGAAAAAAGATTCAGCTACTTCCTCAAGTGCATTGGTGGTTTTACCCATGGCAGAAACAACTATCAATAGTTTTTCGCCGGAAAAGGACTTGATGACATTGCCGGTATTTATATACCTTTCTATGTTGTTGATGCTGGCTCCACCAAATTTGAAGATTTTCATATTATCGGGGATTGTGCGATTTAAAAAGTTGTTTGGAAATGAAGTAATCGGTTCTTTTTAGCGTCAACAATATACCTTACTTTTGAATTGCAAAAATAACTTCGTTAATTGTAATCTTAAAATGTAATATGGTTATCAACAGAAAAATTCAGACACTCGATGAATTTACCATACAGCAAATGAGGGATTTTCCCAATGCAACAGGAGAATTATCGGGCCTGCTTAGGGATATTGGCTTGGCTGCTAAAAGAGTACATGTTGAAGTAAACAAAGCAGGTTTGGTAGACATTCTTGGGGATGCAGGTACTATGAATGTTCAAGGGGAGGAAGTAAAAAAGCTTGATATTTTTGCCAATAATCAGTTTATGGGTGTACTCAGACATGGCATCAGTTGCGCTGGTATTGGCAGTGAGGAACTTGACGATGTGGTAATTTTTGATGATGACATCAGCAATCAATCCAAATATGTTTGCCTTTTTGATCCTTTAGATGGCAGCAGTAACATTGATGTTAATGTTTCTATTGGAACAATTTTCAGCGTTTACAGGAGAGTGAGTGAGTTGGGTAAACCTGCAACCAAAGCAGATTTTATTCAAGAAGGAATAAAGCAAGTAGCGGCTGGTTACGTAATCTATGGCTCTTCAACCATGTTGGTATACGCTACAAGGCGAGGAGTAAATGGTTTTACATTGGATCAATCTATTGGGGAGTTTACCCTTAGCCATTCGGATATAAAATGTCCTGATAAAGGGAAGATTTATTCTGTAAACCATGGCAATTTCTTCCGCTACGAACAAAAGGTACAAGACTACATTCATCTTTGTCAGAAAAAAGACAAAGAAAACGGTGGTCCATATACGCAGCGTTACATTGGTAGTATGGTTGCCGATGTTCACAGAAATCTCATCAAAGGTGGAATTTTTATGTATCCAGGAACAACTGACAAGCCTAAAGGAAAATTGCGATTGATGTATGAATGCAATCCATTCGCGTTCATTATTGAAATCGCAGGAGGCAAAGCTACAAATGGCAATCAACGTATTTTGGAAATTGTTCCAACTGATGTGCACCAAAGAACCCCTATGTTTATTGGCAGTAAATTGATGATGGAAGAAATGGAAAGCATATAAATACAATAAATGAACAATCCCATCATATCGGTTCGCAATTTGGTTAAAAGCTATGGGCAGTTTCAGGCTGTACAATCCATATCTTTTGATGTTTACGAAGGTGAGATTTTTGGCTTGCTTGGTCCCAATGGAGCAGGTAAGTCTACAACGCTTGAAATCATTGAAACTTTAAGGTCAAAAACTTCGGGAACTGTTGTTGTTGATGGTATTGATTTGGATAAAAATCCTTCTGCTATAAAAAAAATAATCGGTGTTCAGCTTCAAACATCGGGTTTCTATCCCGGGCTTAATTTGGTGGAACTAATAAATCTTTTTGGTGGATTATACAACAGAGCTGTTGATCCAATCGAGCTGTTGAGAAAAGTGAATCTTGAAGACAAGGCCAAAAACAAAAGCAAAGAACTAAGCGGTGGACAGCGACAAAGATTTTCCATTGCAACAACCCTAATCAATAAGCCTAAAATTATTTTCCTGGACGAACCAACAACAGGACTCGATCCTCAGGCAAGAAGAAACCTTTGGGATTTGATCAGAGAAATTAGAGATAGCGGAACAACGGTAATCATTACCACCCACTATATGGATGAAGCCGAGCAGCTGTGTGACAGAATTGCCATAATGGACAAAGGAAAAATCATCAAACTTGATTCGCCAGATAAAATGATTGATGAGCTGGTGGCTTCAGGATTTGAAAGACCCAAGCAGGTGAAGTCGGCAAACTTGGAGGATGTTTTTATTCAATTAACCGGTCATGAAATGCGTGAAGACGCTTGATAATAAAATTTAAAAATAACAACATGAAAAAAATCATTTTTCTTACAACAGCAATGATAGGAGTTGCAGCCTTAGACTCTTCTGCTCAGGCGAACAAAAACAATGAAAAAAAGCAAACAGTGTCCTCGGCGCCAAAACTGAATGCTTCAGAATTGAAGACTTCTATAGACAGTTTCAGTTATGCGGTTGGTTTGAATATAGGTGAGAGCCTCAAAAACCAAGGTGTTCCTGAAATAAATTTCAATATGATGAAAAAAGCCATAGAAGACATTATGAAGGATCGTCCCAAATTAATTTCACCAGAAAAAGCAAATATGACACTTCAGCAAAAAATTCAAGAGTACTCAAAGAAAAAAGCAGAGCAAGCCAAAGCCAAAGAGCAACAGTTTTTAGAAAGCTGTAAAAAGATGGGTGGCATTATTTCGCTACCTAATGGATTGATGTATGAAATTATTAAGGCCGGTGATCCTAATGGGATCAAGCCACGCCCCATAGATACAGTAGTGGTAGATTATGTGGGAAGATTGACTGACGGAACGGAATTTGACAATTCTTTCAAAAGAGGTCAACCTGCTACTTTCCCATTGGGTGGTGTAATCAGGGGTTGGACAGAAATATTACAATTAATGACAGTTGGTGCTCATTGGAAAGTTTATATCCCGAGTGAACTTGGTTACGGAGAAAGAGGTGCCGGCGGATCTATCCCTCCTAATGCTACTCTAGTATTTGAAATTACCTTGAAAGAAATCAAACCTGCAGCCTCAAAATAAAATTGATGGAAAATTCTTCAGTTGTTTACCCCATAGGTGAATTTGAAACCCAATCATTTTCACCAGAAAATAGGGGAGAAGCATTGCTTGACATCAAATTTCTGCCCAATGCAGCTGAACAAGCCATTAGTAATTTGGATGAATACCAATTGAATACTTCGTATAGAGAAAAGGGCTGGACGATTGCCCAAATCATTCATCATTTGGCAGATAGCCATATGAATGCCTACATAAGAACAAAACTTGCGCTTACAGAAGATATTCCCATTATCAAACCATACAATCAGGATGATTGGGTGTTGACACCAGAATGTAAAACAGCCAACATCAATTTGGATATAACTTTATTATTCGCACTTCATTTGAAATGGCATAATTTGTTTTCATCACTTACAACTGAGCAATGGAACAGAACGTTTTATCATCCGGAATACCAGCAAACCAATACCATTTGGGAGGTTTTAATAAAA
>CANHMN010000147.1 GCA_947461645.1 Chitinophagaceae bacterium
GGAAACCTCTTTAAATTTTTCCATTAAATCAGGGAGATAGGTTTCGTAATCGCCATGGGAAATATCGGTTTGAATGAGTTTATCCATGAAATGAAAAAACTGTTTTCTGCACACATCTTTTCCGCTTGGAATATCAACCTTATGAAATGTGGAGTTGATCATTTTTTCAAGCTGACGAATCTTGAACAATTCCCGAACATGGCAAATGGAAATGCAAATACCACTTTTTCCGGCGCGGGCTGTTCTGCCACTCCTGTGTGTATAGACTTCCATATCATCTGGTAATTCATAGTTGATAACATGCGTTATGCCGTCAACATCAATTCCTCTTGCAGCTACATCAGTAGCAATAAGGAGTTGAAGCGTTTTGTTGCGAAAGCGACCCATTACCTTATCTCTCTGCTGCTGTGTCAAGTCGCCATGAAGCGCTTCAATATCATAACCGCTTTTGGAAAGTCTTTCAGAAATTTCCTGTGCATCAGCTTTGGTTCGGGTAAAAATGATACCATACATGCCTGGATTGAAATCAATGAATCTCTTCAATGTTTCATAACGGTATGGGGCAGAAGTAACAAAATACTGATGATCAATATTGACATTTCCGGAATTTTTCTTGCCAACAGTAATTTCCTTGGGGGTAGTCATGAAGTTTTTGGAAATAGCTCTTACTTCAGGGGGCATGGTAGCACTGAATAACCAAATGCTTTCTCTGTTGATGGTATTTTTCAATACAAAGTCAATGTCATCGCGAAAGCCCATGTTAAGCATTTCGTCAGCCTCATCGAGTACAACGTATTTTACTTTTTGTAAGTCTATCGCTTTTCTTTCAATAAGATCGATCAATCTGCCGGGCGTAGCTACTACAATTTGAACGCCATGTCTTAAGTTTCTGATTTGCATCGTGATGGATGCACCACCATAAACAGCTTCAGTATTTACACCTCTGAGGTGTTTTTTGAAATCTTGTAAATCGTTGGTTATTTGTAAACAAAGTTCCCTGGTTGGACAAACAATTAATGCCTGAGGGAATTTATCTGCAGGATTGATGAGTTGTAAAAGCGGTAAACCAAATGCCGCTGTTTTTCCTGTTCCGGTTTGGGCAAGTCCAACAAAATCCATGGTTCCCGAAAGTAAGACAGGGATAGCTTGTTCTTGGATAGGGGTTGGTGTTTCAAAGCCCATATCGGTAATGGACTGTACAATTTCTGCTTTGAGGCCTAATGCTTCAAATTTGTTCATTTTATTTTATTTAAGTGAAGACCCTTATGATTTGAGCATAAGTGTATGTGGTCAAAAATGGATTTTGATGGTCACATAATATGCTTCGGGCCGTTGGGAGAAGAATACCTTAATCAGATACGGAATGCGTGTAAGTCTGAGGCAACAGCAACTGAGCACAATATGCAATTCTCAGTTATTAACGATGCAAAGGTAGGTATTGGTTTTGGCTTTTCATATTGTTTTAGCCATTATTTTAAACAAAATGACCAGTTTCTTATTTTCATCTTGGAGGTAAACATGTTTCATATGTTCAATTAGCTGTACATTTGAACATTGTAAATTATATCAATTTTCAACCTTAATACACAATCGCCATGAAAAAAATAACTATAGTTTTGGTGCTATGCATCAGTTCCTTGATTTCTTTTTCACAAGGATTGCATTTTGGAATAAAGGCAGGGTCGGATATTCAAAAAATAACAGGTACTAGAATCTCAGAAGGATTTGCTTATGGTTACCATCTGGGTGCTTTCGGTGAAATCAATATTTCAAAATCTATTGGTATACAGCCTGAAATCTATTACAGCGCTGTTAGCCTAAACAAAGGCACAAGTCTTGATACTATTTACCAATCCTTAGATCTTAGCACCATTTCAAAAATAAAATTCGGTTACTTTAATGTGCCGATATTGTTGAACATCAAACCATCCAAACATTTTTCTTTACAGGTAGGTCCTCGTTTTGGAATACTCTCTGATAGAAATTTATCTGTAAGAGCCAATGCCAACAATGCGCTCAAAAATGGAGATCTTTCTATGCTTGCAGGCTTTCAATTGTATTTTTCCAATTTGCGTATTTATGGAAGATACCAGCTGGGTATTTCCAGCATTAATGATGCGATTGAATCGGAGAATTGGAAAACTTCAGCCATCCATTTGGGTCTAGGATTAAGACTGCTTTAATATTCGCTGTTTTATTTTAGATAAACTTCCATTACAGCTGTTGCACATTTTTCCCATGTGAAATGCATGGCTCGTTTCTTCCCTTTTTCTGATAGTTCTGACCTCAATGTACTGTCGTTGATCAGTTTTTCCATTGTCATTGCCATATCTTTTTCATCGTAGGGATTAATGTAAAGTACAGCATCGTCACCAACCTCTGGCATGCAGGAGACATTCGAGGTGATTACAGGTGTTCCCGTGCTCATTGCTTCTAACAGCGGAATGCCAAATCCTTCAAATACTGAAGGGTAAATCAAGCCCGTTGCACAACGGTAGATGTTAGCCAAATCTCTTTCTACTAAAAAATCAGGCTGACTGTTTATCTCGTTGTTTTCGGCTAAAAATAAAACATCATGATCCAGGCCGTTTGCAGTAATATATTTTTTCACCTTTTGCAAATAGCTTTTTCCTTTTCCTACAACCACTAAAGGAATCCTTGTCTCCTTGTTGATCAGATTTAATGCTTTACAAATTGTTAAAAGATTCTTTCGTTCAATGATTGAGCCTACATACAGAAAAAATGATTTTGGTAGTCTGTATTTTTTTCTGACCTCTTCTATTTGATTGCTGCTTGCTTCCTCAAAGAATGTATTTGAACAACTTTGATAACAGACGATAATTTTATTCGGATCAATGTGATAAAAATCAATGAGGTCTTTTTTGGTTTGTTCGCTGATGGCTATTATGGCATAGGAATGCTTGCAGGCGAATTTTATTTTCCTTCTGTGTATCAGTACATCAATAGGGTTGTATTGTGAAGGGTATCTTTCAAAAATCAAATCATGAATGGTAACAACGGTTTTTATTTTGGCATGCTGAAGGCCTTGCGGAATTTCATGACTCAGTCCGTGATAGACATCAACCCCATTTTTGAGCAAATCCTTACTCATCAGTTTGCTTCTCCATATTGAAGGAAATTTTTTGGAGAAAAAATCAATTGGTCCAACCCACTCCAGATTCGAAGATGCTTTAATGTTATACAAATCCGTTTTTCTGGGTGCGTACAGGAAGTAGTTGTTTGCGGGAAATTGTTGCGAGAGAGAGGTTACCAAAGTCCTGCTGTAATTGCCCAGTCCGGTTTTGTTTTGAAAGATCCTTTTGGCATCAAAAGCAATTTTCATCTATTGAGTTTAATTTTTCAAATATAATTTCAATGCTTCAAACTTGTGTTTTTTAATTTTCTCAAAGATGTTTAAGTTCGCAAAAAAATTAGAATGGATTTACATCAGATGATTGAGCAGGCTTGGACCAACAGGTCATTGCTCAACGAAAAAGAATATGCAGACGCTGTGCGCGCAGTCATTGAAAAAGTTGATAAAGGCCAATTGAGAACAGCAGAGCCTACCGCAAATGGATGGATCGTGAATGAATGGGTGAAGCAAGCCATTTTAATGTACTTTTCTATTCAACCCATGGAAACACATTCGCTTCCTCCATTTGAGTTTTACGATAAAATGAAACTTAAATCGAATTACAAAGAATTAGGGGTAAGGGCTGTTCCACATGCTGTGGCAAGATATGGTGCCTTTATTGCAAAAAATGTTGTACTCATGCCTTCCTATGTGAATATTGGAGCCTACGTAGATGAAGGAACGATGGTTGACACCTGGGCTACAGTAGGAAGTTGCGCTCAAATTGGCAAAAATGTTCACCTAAGCGGGGGAGTGGGAATTGGTGGTGTTCTGGAGCCGCTACAGGCCAGTCCGGTAATTATTGAAGATGGCTGTTTTATTGGAAGCAGATGTATCGTTGTAGAGGGTGTAAAAGTGGAAAAAGAAGCGGTGCTTGGGGCCAATGTTGTCTTAACTCAATCCACTAAAATAATCGATGTAAGTGGAGATACGCCAATTGAAACCAAAGGCGTGGTGCCCGAGAGAAGTGTTGTTATTCCCGGTAGTTATACGAAAACATTTCCTGCAGGGGATTATCAAGTAAGCTGTGCACTTATCATTGGCAAACGAAAAGCGTCAACCGATCTTAAAACAAGTCTCAATGATGCTTTGAGAGACTTCAATGTCTCTGTTTAACGAATGTAATTAATAGTAATTTAAAAGGGCTTTGCTGTTGCAAAGCCCTTTTAAGATAAACAATGTTGGCGTTTATTGTTAAAGATTAAACTTACTGTTTTAGCAAGCGTTCTACCATTTGAGTGCTTCCGGTATTGATCACAACATTATAAATTCCTGATGCCAATGGGGTTGCATCTATTGTGAACTTATTGATTCCTGAATTGGCAATAGTGCTGTAAATCCTGCAGCGTTTACCACTTGCATCAAACAGCGAAATATTCACCTTGCCTACTTGCTCTGAGAAATATACGATTGATGTCAATCC
>CANHMN010000148.1 GCA_947461645.1 Chitinophagaceae bacterium
GGCGGTAGCATCGGTAATCCAAATCTAACTGCAGAACAGTCATGGAACTATGAATTGGGCGCAGATTATACTTCAAGCTTTTTAACTGTATCGGCAACAGGCTTTGTCAGAGACCAAAGAAATCTGATTGACTTTGTAAACAGTACTTTTTATGAAATCCCAAGAAATCTTAACCTTGATTCAAATGGCAAATATGCTTATGCGAAAAATGTAAAAAGCATCACTACCAAAGGAATTGAACTGGATGTAAGCATACAAAAAAGGTTTTCTGAAAAATGTCAAATCATGAGCAAAACCTCTCTTTTACTATTAGACTCCAAAACAAGTGATTCTATACCATCATACTATATTTTATCTCATGCAAATCTTCTTTTGCAGCAAATTATTGAAGTCAGGTGCAATAAATTCACTTTAGCTGCAACAGGAATATTCAAAGAAAGAAATGCTCAATCAGCTCCGGCAATCAATGCACAAATATCTACTTCTTATTTCTTATGCAACCTTAAAATGCAATACCATTTTAATGGACTTTCTGCCTTTGTCAATATCAACAATATTGGAGACATCAGCTACAGCGATTTGCTCGGCAGTAAAATGCCCGGAAGATGGACGAGCGGAGGATTAACCCTATCTTTTTAAACGGAATGACTTAACTTTCTTTTAAATTAAATAATCAATTATGGACTTTCTTAAAACACTTAAGCTGCAACAAAAAAACCTTGGAGTATCAACCGGTTCATCTTGGTTAAAATCAAAGGGAGAACTTATTGAATCCTACTCTCCAGTTGATGGAAAACTTATCGGTTCAGTTGTAAGCTGTGATAAAAATGCTTACGAAAAAGCTGTACAAACATCATTAAATGCATTCAAAGATTGGAGACTGTGGCCTGCCCCAAAAAGAGGAGAAGTAGTCAGACAAATTGGTGAAGAACTTCGAAAATACAAAACGCCTCTTGGCAAATTGGTAAGCTACGAAATGGGCAAAAGCTTACAGGAAGGGTTAGGCGAAGTTCAGGAGATGATCGATATATGTGATTTTGCCGTTGGTTTATCACGACAATTACACGGGCTTACAATGCACAGCGAAAGACCCGCTCACAGAATGTATGAACAATACCATCCATTGGGAGCTGTTGGCATCATTTCAGCTTTTAATTTTCCAGTGGCTGTATGGAGCTGGAACACCATGCTTGCGTGGATTTGCGGTGATGTTTGCATATGGAAACCAAGCGAAAAAACACCTCTTTGCGGCATTGCTTGCCAGCAAATTATTCAACATGTTTTCAAGAACAACAATGTACCTGAAGGAGTAAGCTGTCTGGTTAGTGGAGGCAGAGAGGTTGGCGAATGGATGAGCAACGACACAAGAATTCCGCTAGTATCCGCTACCGGTAGTACCAGAATGGGAAAAGCAGTAGCTGCAGCTGTTGGTCAAAGATTAGGCCGAAGCTTATTGGAGCTTGGTGGCAACAATGCCATCATCATTTCAAAAGAAGCAGATCTAAATATCGCCATTACTGCCGCAACATTTGGCGCTGTAGGAACGGCAGGGCAAAGGTGTACTACAACCAGAAGGTTGATTATTCATGAAAAAATTTACAACTCGTTTAAGGAAAAATTAATCAATGCCTACAAGCAACTTAAAATAGGAAACCCACTCAATGAGAAAAACCATGTGGGCCCATTGATTGATAAAGATGCTGTGAATGCATATCTTAACGCAATAGAGCAATGCAAATCTGAAGGAGGAAAATTTATTGTAGAAGGAGGCGTTTTAAAAGGGAAAGGATACGAAAGCGGTTGTTACGTAAAGCCTTGTATTGCTGAAGCTAAAAACACATTCGCTATTGTACAGCACGAAACCTTTGCTCCCATTCTTTATATCATGAAATACAAAACCATTGAGGAAGCCATCGAGCTTCAAAACGGCGTTCCTCAGGGCTTGTCTTCTTCGATCATTTCCAACAACCTTAAAGAAGCAGAACGTTTCCTTTCTCATGCAGGAAGCGATTGCGGTATCGCAAACGTAAACATTGGCACATCTGGTGCTGAGATAGGTGGCGCCTTTGGAGGGGAAAAAGAAACAGGTGGCGGAAGAGAAAGCGGTAGTGATGCTTGGAAAATTTACATGAGAAGACAAACCAACACTATTAATTATTCCGACAAATTACCCTTAGCACAAGGCATTAAATTCGATTTGTAATTAATAAAATGCTAAAAGTTTAACAGTCATTAATAATATCAACGCTTTTACCTTTATTCGCAAAAAATAATAAATTATGCTCAAACCTACTTGGATTATTGCGTCTGCACTTCTTACTACTACCGTAAGCTTTGCCCAAAGTGCAGAAACAAAAGAAAAAAAAGTTCCCAACAACTGGCATTTGTTGGATAAAACAGATTCCGGCTTCAACGGCATCAGTCTAGACAAGGCATATCAATACCTTCGTTCCCAAAAACTCAAAAGTAAAAAAGTAACTGTCGCAGTAATTGACAGCGGTATTGATACTTTACATGAAGACCTCAAGCCTGTTCTTTGGGTTAATTCCAAAGAAATTCCCGGCAACGGTAAAGATGATGACAAAAATGGCTATGTTGATGATGTTCATGGATGGAATTTTTTAGGGGGAAAGGATGGAAAAAATGTAAAAGTTGACAGCTACGAGGGAGCGCGTGTTTACCATAAACTCAAACCTGTTTGGGGCAATGGAAAATCAATTGCTACAGATTCACTCAATGCTGAACAATTAAAATCATACACTACCTTCAAAAAAGCGGAACAAAAAGTAGTAGGTGAAATTGATGAAGCCGAAATTGGATTTCTGAAAAACCTATATCCTTCTCTAAAAGAAGGAGATTCGATTTTAAGAATAGAGACCGCCAAAGAGGAATACAATGGTACTGATCTCCAAAGCAATAATACCACCGATGCAAAAGCGAAAAGAACAAAAGGATTTATCCTTAACATCTGCAAAGCCAACAACAGCTATGACATCACCAACAAGCAATTGCTCGATGAAATAGAAGGTCAATTAAGAAAGGCAGATGCTGCTGCAGCGGCTCCTCCTACTTACAGAAAGGATATCGTTCAAGATGACGAAACCAACTTCAATGATAAATATTATGGCAACAACGACATTATGGCCTCTACCCCATTTCATGGAACGCATTGCTCAGGTATCATTGGCGCTGTAAGAAACAATGAAAAAGGAATGGATGGCGTAGCCGATAATGTTAGTATTATGACGTTAAGAGCAGTTCCGGATGGAGATGAACACGATAAAGACATCGCAAATGCCATCATATATGCTGTAAACAATGGAGCTAAAATTATCAGCATGAGCTTTGGAAAAGACTTCTCACCTGAAAAAAAATGGGTTGATGATGCATTCAGGTATGCAGAGAAAAAAGGAGTACTATTGGTTCATGCTGCCGGCAATGATGCCAAAAATATCGACACTGCAGACAATTTCCCTAGCCCTGTTTTTGAAGACGGAAAAGGCAGAGCTTCAAATGTAATTACTGTTGGAGCAAGCGGGGACGAAAAAAATGGAGGTCTAACAGCTCGATTTAGCAATTATGGAAAAAAAGAGGTAGATGTGTTCGCACCAGGAGTAAACATCTATTCAACGGTTCCGGGTGGCAACACTTACGGAAATGCCAGTGGTACCAGTATGGCCTGTCCGGTTGTTTCAGGGATAGCTGCATTAATTATGGAATATTTCCCTAAACTCAATGCTGTTCAGGTAAAATCGGTAATTGAAAAATCTGTGAGCAAATCAATAGACTCCCTAAATATTCCGGGCACCGAGAACAAAGTAATGCTCTCTGAAATTTCAAAAACCGGAGGATTTGTTAATGCATATGAAGCAATTAAACTTGCAGATGAGTTGAATAAAAAATTAACCCACTCGACTGAAAAACCAAAGTCAGTAAACCCTGCAGCCAACAATAAAAAGAAACAAACTAAATAATTTTACCTGATTTCGATTCCACATCTCGTAAAATCATAAATGTTTACGCATTAAAAAAACCTCCTTATTGGGAGGTTTTTTTAATGTTAGAAAAATTTGTACAAAAGAAAATCAAAGTTTGGCTTCTGAAGAAGTTAATCCATTTTTCAAAATCATTCTGTCTAAAACTTTAATGGATTCGTCTATGTAAACATCGCTAGATCTTACTTTAATCCATTGCTTGTTTTTTTCTATTTTATCTTCAGTAGAATTTATCTTAGCGGTATCTGAATTTAAGTTTACAATGGTGATTGGATTCTTCAGCTTTACCAATGTATCTAATGATTTGAAAGTTTCTTTCAATTGCTTTTGCTCTGCTTTGTATTTACTGATGTTCAATGCAAAATCCTTATTGTTGTATTTATCCAACCAATTTACAGATGATTTTATAGCATTAAAAACAGTACTTTGTTTGACTTCTTCGTTGGTATTGGCAACGATATTATCGAAATAGTTTTTGGGATAAACAAGGTCGTATTCAGCATGCGGTATTTCATCCCATTTTA